>JBBTWC010000008.1:0-45153 GCA_038062975.1 Patescibacteria group bacterium
GTCCAAACTTAGCACTCTATACTATGGATTGCTAATTTTTTTATTTTACGATACACTAGGAAATACTGATTGCATAAATGAAGAGGAAGTATTATGGCAAAAGATTACTACAAGGTGCTTGATATAGCCAAGGGAGCTACGGCCGATGAAGTGAAAAAGGCCTTCCGAAAACTGGCACATAAATATCATCCGGATAAGGGAACCGGAAATGAAGAAAAATTTAAAGAAATAAATGAAGCCTATCAGGTGCTCTCTGATACAGAGAAACGCAAACAGTATGATCAGTTTGGTCAGACGTTTAGCGGGAATGGAGCAGGGCCAGGGCAGGGTGCTGGAGGATATGACTTTAGTGGATTTTCCTCAGGTGGTTTTGACTTTGGTGGAAGCGGGTTTGAAGATCTCTTTTCCGACATGTTTGGCGGGCAAGGAGGGAGAGGCGGACGTACTCGTCGGGGATCAGATATTCAGGTAGATACAGAGATTACGTTTGAAGAAATGGTGCGTGGTACCAGAAAAGATATTCGTCTTCGAAAGTTTGCTCGTTGTGAAACATGTAAGGGTAATGGCGGAAAGCCCGGCTCCAAAGAGGAATCCTGCAAGCGCTGTCAGGGAACTGGGCAAGTTCGTCAGACGGTACAGACCTTACTTGGAGCGTTCACGCAGGCTTCTGTCTGTCCTGATTGTCACGGAAGAGGGAAAGTGCATACTGAAAAATGTGCTGAATGTCGAGGTGACGGACGTGTGCAACGCGAAGAAACGATTTCTGTAGATATTCCCGCTGGTATTCGTGAAGGACAAATGCTTTCGCTTTCGGGTCATGGGGCAGCTGGTGAAGCTGGGGCGCCAGCAGGCGATCTCTTGGTAGCGGTTCACGTGCGTCCTCATCCAAAGTTGAATCGAAGGGGAGATGACATTGTTTCACATTTGACGCTGTCGCTTTCAAAAATGGCCCTTGGAGACAAGATTCCCGTAGAAACAATTGAGGGAACGGTGACGATGAAGGTGCCAGCGGGTACACAGCCCGGAGAAGTTTTTCGTATCAAAGGGAAGGGCGTACCACACCTTGGCCGAACAGGGAGAGGAGATCACTTGGTGACGGTTTCTATTCAAGTGCCAAAAAAATTAACGGCAGAAATGAGAAAGGCTTTGGAGGCTCTCGCGAAAGCAGAGAAGAAAGGCTAGTTTTGCTCCGAAACTCTCTTTTCTCTATACTAAGGGAAGAGGGTGTTCTGTATTCTTTACGGCATGATCATACTGAAACCTCTTTTCCTTTTGTAAAAAACTCCTCCTCTTTCAATGGCTGATTGGAAATACAAAATAAAAACTCCTCCTTTGATGGGAGGAGAAAAACTTCATCCTGTTACAGAAGCACTTCTGACAGAACGTGGTATACAAGATCCCGAAGAACGGGAGCGTTTTTTGGCGCCTCATTTTGAGCGAGATATCCATGATCCGTTTTTGTTCTCTCAGATGGAAAAAGTGGTGGAGCGTATCGGACAAGAGCGTGATGCAAAAAGGAAAATAGGAGTCTTTGGTGATTATGATGCAGATGGAGTAACCTCCTCTGTTATTATGCGCGAGGCACTTTTGGCGTGTGGAGTCGATGTTGTAGTGTACATTCCGGAGAAAAACAGCGAAGGCCATGGACTGAATACGAATGCTATTTCATTTTTTGAGAGTGAGGGTGTGAAACTCATGATGACGTTGGATTGTGGGATGATGAATCACGAAGAAATTCGTTTTGGAAATGAACGCGGAATAGATACGATTATTGTTGATCACCATCATGTTCCAGAAGTATTGCCGGAAGCATTTGCTATTATCAATCCCAAGATTCCCACAGAAACCTATCCTTTTCGAGAGCTCTGTGGTGCCGGAACAAGTTTCAAAGTGGCTCAGGCGCTGTATCAAAAGTTCCTGCCAGAAAGTACCGATCAGTTGAAATGGATTTTAGACGTTGTAGCAACAGGAACGGTAGCAGATGTTATGCCACTTATCGGAGAAAACCGGACCATTGTAAAATATGGTCTTTTAGTGCTTTCAAAAACCAGGCGAGTTGGGTTTCAGGAAATGTTTGCGGTTGGGAATATGAATATTGATGAAGGAAAACTTCCAGATGCTAGAACCATTGGATTTCAAATAGCGCCTCGTATCAATGCTGCTTCTCGAATGGCGCACGCTATGTTGGCGCATGATTTACTTATGGAACGAGATCCAGTAAAAGCAAGACTCTTAGCTCTGGATCTGGAAGCGCATAATGTTGCTCGTCGGAAACTGAGTACCGAGACAGCAGAAAATGTGAGTAAGCTCGCCAAAGAAAAATTTTCTGATAAGAAATTTATTTTTGCTGTCGGAGAGCACTACCCGTTTGGTATTGTTGGTTTGATTGCTGGGCGTATTGCGAATGAATTTCATAAGCCGACATGTGTTTTGTTCCGGGGAGAGGAAGAAAGTCAGGGATCGTTTCGCAGTATTCCTGAATTCAATATTATTGAAGCGCTCGAGCAGTGTGCTGATATGTTGGTGAAGTACGGTGGACACGCTCAGGCAGCTGGAATGACTATCAAAAATGATCGTCTCGACGAATTTTATGAAAAATTTAATGCTTTGGCAGAAGCCAGCCTGACAGACGTTGTAACAGAGCCCGAGCTTCTCATAGATGTAGAGGTAGAAGCAGGACATGTTACCAATGCTTTGTATCGCGACGTCTCACTCATGGCTCCTTTTGGTCATGGAAATACGGAGCCTGTTTTTGCGCTCCATAACATGCGAGTGGTTGAGTGTCGTTTGGTTGGGAATGGCAGTAAGCATCTCAAGCTCAAGCTTGCTGATCCGAGTGGAGGGAAAATCTTTGAAGCGATTGGTTTTTCTTTAGCGAATGCCTGTGAGGATCTTGTGGTAGACGAAAAGGTGGATGTGGTATTTCAATTGGCAGAGAATACCTGGAATGGATCTACGACGCTCCAGCTGAAACTTTTGGATCTTCGCCGAACCGAGGCATGAGGGAGGGAAATATGGTATTATAGAAGGGCAAAAAACTTACGATATCAAGAGAGTATGGATCAGATTGTTATGTATTCGGATGGTGGGTCGCGAGGGAATCCTGGACCAGCAGCACTCGGAGTGTATATTGAAACTTTGGGAAAGCAGTACGGAGAGTATCTTGGAAAAAAGACAAATAATGAAGCCGAATACTCAGCTATTGTTTCTGGTCTCAAGAAAATTCGATCTTTGGTAGGGAAGACCAAGGCCAAGGAAACCAAGGTGGAATGCCGGATGGATAGCGAACTAGCCGTGAGACAGCTTACGCATCAGTACAAGGTAGAGAAGGAACATATCCAGAAGCTTTGTTTTGAGGTATGGAATGTGGCTACAGATTTTGCTTCTGTTTCTTTTGTACATATTCCACGAGAGAAGAATCAGGTGGCAGATAAAATGGTTAATGTTGCTCTCGATGAGCATTCGCATCAAAAAACTCTTTTGTGAAAATCTTTTCAAAAAAAAATCTTGTTATCGGAATTGTTCTCCTGGCTGTTGGCGCTGGAGTGTGGTGGTATCTGGAGAGTAAAAAGGAGGCCGAAGATGTTCCTACTGAAGAGGTAAAACGAGGAGTCGTTGTAGAGACTGTTTCTGTTACCGGAGAATTATTGCACGAGGAATATGCAGATCTTTCTTTTTTGACTCTTGGTACTGTAGAAAGTGTAGATGCTTCTATTGGAGATCGGGTAACCGAAGGACAGAAACTTATTACTTTAGATTCCCCAGCGCTTGAGTCTGAGCTGAATGCAGCTCGTATCGCGCTTTCCATTGCAGAAGAAAATGAAAAGCTCGCGAGAAGAACTTGGCATAGTCTTCGTCCCGAGGCTCGTGAAGCAAAGAAGCTGGCTACTGAGCAAGCCCGAGAAACGCTTCGAGGTGCAATGTCTCAAATGAAAAATAGCGTGATGACTTCTCCTTTGGAAGGATTTCTTTCAAAACTGGATGTTCGAGTAGGGGAAACAGTGACAGCGGGAAAGGTTATTGCTCGTGTAGCCAAGGATTCTGGTTTTGAGATTGAAGCTCGTGTTCCAGAATCTGACATTGCCAAGCTAGAGAAAGGAATGCGGGCTCGTGTTACCTTTGATTCCCTTTCGGATAATGAAATCTTTGATGCAGAAGTTATTGATATCGATCCTGCATCCACCGTGGTTCAGGATGTTGTTTCGTATAAAGTGACTTTCCGCTTTCCTTCGACCGATGAGCGTTTAAAGGAGGGGATGACAGTAAATATCGATGTTGAAACTTCTAAGAAAGAAGGTGTTTTAGTGGTGCCTTTTCGAGCTCTCACAGAACTAAACGGTGTAACGTATGCTGAAATTAAGGGTACCGATGGGAAATTAGTAAAGGTAGAGGTAGTAACAGGATTAGAGGGCGATGAAGGTGAGGTAGAAGTGATCTCAGGTCTTTCTGAGGGAGATAGAATAACGCTGGGGGCCAAACAGAAGAATTAGCTTAGAATAAGGGAAATATTGACATTTTACCTATTTTATGCTAAAATAAATCGTTTCCAGTTCCTTTCTAGAACAGATTGGACTACTGCGCTTGAGCTTTACGCTTAGGTGAGGAAAGTCCGGACATTTGGACTCCAATAAAGGAGTCGTTGGTAGCGGGTAACGCCCGTCGTGAGTGATCACAGAGGTGCGAGCAGAGACGCCTTTTTGCGAAAGCAAAGGGCATCCAAGGCGCAAGTTTTGGATGAGCTCTTGTAGTAATACGAGAGGTGAAACGGCTAAATCCTTACCTGAATGCAAGGACGTGCCTGTCTCTTCTTGGAGCTCAAGAAGAGCTGGGAGTGCCGCAAAGATCCTTCTGGCAACAGAAGGGCAAGATAAATGGTAGTCGCCCGCAAGGGTACAGAATCCGGCTTATAGATCTGTTCTAGAAAGGAAATGTAAATGAATATATGAAGCGATCAGAAATCTTTTTTAGTTCTATTCAGGTTCCTATCGACGTAGTAATGATTTTACTCGCAGCGACCTCTGCGTACTATTTGCGTAGCCTGCCAATGTTTCAGGGTTATGTCTCCAAGGTCTTTAATCTTGGTTTTCAGGAGTACATTACGTCGGTTCTTATTTTGACTCCGTTTTTGATTCTGGTTTTGGCTTTGGAGGGTTTGTATACGATGCGCGTTACGCGCCGTTTTTGGCATGAAGCCTATGGAGTGGGTCGAGCCCTTACGCTCGCCTTTATCTTTCTTATTATTGCTATCTTTTTGAATCGCGAATGGTTTTCTTCGCGCTTTGTGATCGTTGTCGGTTGGGGGTTAGCTGTTATTTATATCGCTCTTTCGCGCACTATTATTCAGTTAATCCAGAAGTGGCTTTTGACGCATAAGGGTATTGGTGTGCATCGCGTATTGCTTATTGGCGTCAATAAAAAGATGCAAGTGATGCGGAGACAGCTTCAAAGAGATAAGGCTCGTGGATATAAGGTTGTTGATCAGATTGAAGATGTGAGCATTACTCATATTAAAGAGATTCGTGCCCAAAAGGGTGTGGATGAGATTATTATTGGTGATCCGAGTTTTACAGACGAAGAACTGACGAAGCTGATGGACTTTTGTCAGATCAACAATATTACCTATAAGTATGTTCCAACGACTTCGCAGACTTCTCGGTTTACGATGAAGATTTTTGCTGGGGAACCTATTATTGAATATCAGCACACACCGCTTGATGGCTGGGCTCGTGTATTGAAGCGTGCTTATGATTTGGTGGCCGGACTTCTTTTGACGATGCTTTTTTCGCCACTCATGTTGGTGATCGCCATTCTTATTAAGATTGAAGATCCGAATGGCCCGATCATTTATAAGAATGAACGCATTGGTGAAAACGGACAGAAGTTTTTTGTCTTCAAGTTTCGTTATATGCAGTGGAAATACTGTATCACCAAGGAAAATAAGGATTTAAAGGAGGCGATTGCTTTTGAGAAAAAACTGATTGAAGAGCGTAACAGTCGAAAGGGTGGAGTGTTGTATAAGATCAAGGATGATCCACGCAAAATGAAGGTAGGTGCTTTTATCGAGCGTTTTTCCTTGGATGAATTACCACAGTTTTTCAATGTTCTCCGTGGTGATATGAGCCTCGTTGGTCCTCGTCCGCACCAGGAGCGTGAAGTTGAGCGTTACGCCGAATATCACCGAAGACTCCTTACGATCAAGCCAGGTATTACTGGAATGGCTCAGGTTTCTGGGCGATCAGATCTGGCTTTTGAGGATGAGTATCGACTCGATGTTTTTTATATTGAAAACTGGTCTTTGTGGCTGGATATCGTTATCTGTCTCAAGACAGCCGGAGCACTCTTGCGAAGACGAAAAAACGTTCGCGGTAAGTAAGGAAAAGCTTCCCCATAAGGGGGAGTTTTTTTATGCTATACTGTACTTGTATTTTTAATACATTGTCTTATGCCACTCGTGTTTAAATGGCTTATCAGTGCACTTGCCTTTTTGGCTCTCCCGCATATTGTTCCTGGAATTAGTGTGGAAGGATTTGGTACAGCGCTCGTCCTGGCTTTATTTTGGGGGCTTATTAATATTACGATCAAGCCAATTCTGCTTATCCTGACACTTCCGCTCAATCTTCTGACGCTTGGGATTTTTACCTTTATTATCAATGGATTTCTTTTGTGGCTTCTTGGAGGCATTGTAAAGGGATTCGAAGTGCAGGGGTTTTGGGTAGCGGTACTTGGAGCACTTGTTCTTTCTCTCATTAGTGCGCTTTCGCATTTTGTGATGCAAAAGAGTCTTCAGGAGCCGGTTTCCCAATGAGCAGGTTTATAAAAAGGGGTTTTTAAGGCCTCTTTTTTCTTTGGGGAGAGTAGGTTACAATAGCTGGTAAAGGCTTTAATTCGGATGATTTCTTACTATGAAAGTACTTATAACAGGAGGAGCAGGGTTTATTGGTTCGACAACTGCAAAGGCACTTATGGATCGTGGAGACACCCCGATTCTTATAGATAACTTTAATGATTACTACGATCCTCAGGTAAAACATGATCGGATTAAGATTTTCCTTAAGAATTATAAAGGAAAATTCAAGCTGTATAAGGGCGATATCCGTGATAGAAAGTTTCTTGAAAAAGTATTTTCGGCTGAAAAGCCAAAAAAGGTTATTCACCTCGCCGCTATGGCAGGTGTGCGGTATGCGATTGAAAACCCGAGTCTCTACGCAGATGTGAATGTCATGGGAACGACAAATATGCTCGACATGGCAGTGAAGTACAAGGTAAAGAACTTTTTGTACGCCTCATCCTCTTCTGTGTACGGGAATAATAAGAAGGTTCCGTTTTCAGAGAGTGATAGTGTCGATACGCCTATTTCACCGTACGCTGCTACAAAAAAGGCTACCGAGCTTATGGCTCATGTGTATAGTCATATTCACAAACTTCCGACAACAGGCCTCCGCTTCTTTACTGTCTATGGACCATGGGGCAGACCAGATATGGCGTTGTTTAAGTTTACCAAAGCGATTCTAGAAAATCAGGCTATCGAAGTGTATAATCGGGGCCAGATGACGAGGAATTTTACGTACGTTGATGATATTGTTTCTGGGATACTAACAATACTCGATCTAGATCTTTCTTGTGAGGTTATGAATATTGGAGGTGACCGAGAGGAAAAGCTTACCCGTTTTATTGAAGTGATTGAAGAGAATCTTGGAAAAAAGGCAAAGAAAAAACTCCTTCCTATGCAACCAGGAGACGTTCCTTCTACGGTAGCTGATATTCGGAAACTTCGGAAGCATGGCTGGAAGCCTACTACTCAGATTGAGAAAGGGATTAAGAACTTTGTTGATTGGTATAAAGAATACTACAAAGTTCAGTAAGGGCTAGCGCTCTTTTGAAAGGATAATCCAAAGAGCAAGGAGGAGTGTTCCAAGGAGAAAGATACTGAAAAGAATCGCAAGTCCAGCCCCTTTGAAAAGAGGGGCTTTATATTGAGAAATTCTATCAGTGAGCTCTTGTAGATTTCCAAGAAAACTATCGTTACTATAAGCCGGGTGCATTTTCAGTGTGCGGTCTTGATAGAGCTTACCCTTTCCTTCATTAAAAAAACTTTTCCCGAGAAACTGTTCTTCGCTACTTGCCTCCAATACCGGGCGTTCTTTGCTTTTTCGGTCATAGGGAGAGAGGTAGGTGATTCTTAAGCAATACTCTTTTCCTTGGGAATCCGGTATAGAAGGAAAGTTGAAGCGGTAGTATGTATGGGGTTCTGGAGTGAGGAACGTAATACTCTTTTTTACGAGGACAGTTTGACAGGAGTGATCTGCAAGAGAAAGGAGTATTTCTTCTCCTGGAAGAAGTCTGAGCTTTTCGATTAATATTTTTACTTGACTCAGGTTATTTTCAGACGCAGTAAACTTTTGAGTAAGCGGACTTTCTTTTTCTAATTTGATTTGGTCTGTTTCTCCTAAAAAATTATATTCTGAATCTGGAAAAGCAAGCTTTTCAAAGAAGAAAAAGGTAATAAGGAATATCCCGATGCAGAAACCAATAAGAAGGAAAAGGGGAGTGAAATGGATCTTTAGAGGTAAAGACATAGGGCTAGAGATAGTAGCGAGGAATAATAACATTTATCACAGCATAGAGCAGAAGGAGGATCATGCCGAGAGTTAGAGCTTTTAGGAGTATATGGAATTGATGCTTATTTTTCGTAAAGAAACCGAGTCCGGTGATGATGAGGAGGATATGAGGCACAAGGGTAGGAAGAAAATAACGTCCAGGGGTACCAATAAGAATTTGACGAGTTGCGTCAAAAACACGCCAGTCAAAGAAACGGATAGCGAGCTGGAGTAAGAGAATGATAATTATAAAGAAAACGACGAAGCGTTTTTTTGGAAGGTATTCTGGAGGGGTTTTTGTAATAAGGAAAAGAATAAGACCAAGGAGAGCAATTGCCTGTATATCCCAGATGAAAGTAAGTACGGTATTGGAAATCTTTGTGTCTAACCAGCCAAAATATCCCCAATATGAGGTATGCGTTCGCATAAAAGCACTCTTATCAAGGGTTTCCTTTCCATACGCTACCAAAGACTCTGCCGGAGAAGAAAATTTTGAGTTTGTGGTGAGATGGGTAATTGAGGCTATGTAGGATTTTGGTGTTATAAGAGAGGCAAGGATTATAAAGGCTGTTACTCCAATAAAGAGTTTCCAAAAAAACTTTTCATCCTTCTTGCGCCAGTATTGGACGACGAAGAAGACTATGAGTAAAACTGCCGTGACCGCGAGAACGATTCCTGGTCCTTTAGAATAGAGTCCGAGGACGGTTGCAAAGAAGAGTATGCAAAGAGGAGGTATTTTTGGGCCATCTTTCAAAAGCCAAATGGTTGCGTATGTGAAGATGGTAAAAGACAGAATAAGGGCAACATCTATATTTACAACAGAGGAAAGAAACACAAACATAGGTTG
Organism: Patescibacteria group bacterium; assembly: GCA_038062975.1. GTDB lineage: Bacteria > Patescibacteriota > Minisyncoccia > Moranbacterales > UBA1568 > UBA1568. The sequence continues at coordinate 9,445 of JBBTWC010000008.1, forward strand.
AAAAGCTACGAGTGTTGCAATAAGGATGCTCTCAAAGAGGGATAACCCGGCTTTTTTGGCTACGAGATACGTAAAAAGCACGACGAGCGCCCCAAGAAAGACTGAAAGAAGTCGTTGAGAGAGAAAGCGTGTAAAAAAGGATGTCGAAGAAAGGGTTTTTTCGATCCAACCACCAACCTCGTAGTAAAAAGATTTTGTTCCTGAAGCATTGTGAGAGGTTGTGTCTATATAACGTTTCCACTCATTTTGAGCGATAGCCTGTTCGTGTATCCCTGTGCTAGTTTGAGAAAAATATTCAGTGTTTTCTTTTTGCCAGCGGAGGTCATCGAATTGGAGCAGGTAAGCAGATTGGATTGTTTCTTCGGAGAGTTTGTATGTTCGAACATCTCCAAAGAGCTGTATCTGCGTCGGTTCTTGGAGGGGCCAATCTTTTTCTTTGGGTTCAGCCTGATACTGGATGGTGCCGTAGTGGATCTGTTCATCCGGCCCTTGATAGGCAGGGAAAAGGATAGCAAAAAGAACTCCTTGGGCTATAAAGAGTAAAAGAAGTACGATAATATGGACTGGAAATTTTCTCAGAGAAGGCATGCTTGTTTTTCGTGTTTAAAGTAAGTATACTATAAAAGATTGCTTTTCTAAAGCCTTTTTTCTTTTTTGCTCTTATGTCAGAAACGAAGTATGACGCTATCTTAGTAGGTGGTTCCGGATTTATCGGGACGGCTTTTGCTCAAGCTCTTTCTCAAAGAGGAGAAAGAGTATTGAGTATCTCACGAGAAAAAAGTGGAGCGTTATTGAAAAATGTTACGGAAGAGGTTTTGGATGTGAGTGATAGAGAGGTGCTCGAAAGCAGGTTTCCAGAAGGAGACACTGTTTTTATCTTTATTGGACAAAACGGAGCAAATTTTGATGTAAAAAGCGAGTTACAAAATCTTAACAATCTGGTTTCCGTGCTTAATATGCGACTTCCAAAGAAAGTGTTTTATCTTTCTTCGGCTTTGGCATACGGCGAAAGAGAAATACCAGCAGAGGAAGATAGCTCGCTTCACCCGATTGATCCGTACAGTCAGTTTAAAAAAGAAGCGGAGGAACTCCTTGAGAAAGAACTTGATCCAAGGATTGCTTTGGGTATTTTACGTCTTGCAAATGTATATGGGAATCCTATGAATCGTGGATTTGTAGGATTTGTTTTAAAGAATATAGTTTCTGGAAGTAAAGAAAAAATTACGATAAATGGAAACGGGCTTCAGGAACGGGACTACATTTTTATTGATGATGTTATTTCTGCTCTTTTGGCTGTGAAAGAAGGTTTTGAGGGTCGAGACACGATAAATATCGCTACAGGGAAAAGTTACTCTTTGTTGGATCTTGTTGAAAAGATTTTTGAAGTTGCGAGACGTACGCTTCCGTACGAAGTGAGTGGAAAAGAAACGGTTGAAGTAAATAGGAGTGTCATTTCAAATACGAAGCTTCGAAAGAAGTATGGCTTCACCCCGGTATATTCTTTGGATTTGGGTCTTGAGCAGGCGTTGAAACGTTACAGTACCAAAGAAGAAGGAGTAAAGGATCGAAAGATGCTTTTCTTGGGAGGAGAAGGCTTTATTGGAAGGAATCTTTGCGAGTACTTTTCAAAGAAAAATAAATGTTTCTCTGTCGGTGTTCATGAATCCTGTTTTCCGAATAGGCGGGCAGATTTGATTCAAAAAAATCCGTATACAGAAAAGATCCCGGGAGAATATGACTACTGTATTCATCTTATTGATAATAAGGTGGCACTCGATACATTTCTTGAAAAAGAGAAGAGTCTTGTTCAAAATCTTCCTCTTGAACACTGCAAACATTTCATCATTTTTTCTTCGGCTGTTATGTATGCGAATCCGGAATCGGAATATGGTTTACGAAAAAGGCTCTTGGAAGATTTTTATACGGAGTATTGTAACGAACGAAATATCCCGCTTACTATTGTGCGCCCTTTCAATGCTTTTGGTCCATTCCAAATTCCGTATCGACAAGGAAGTCTTGTGGCGAATCTTATTTATAATTTTCAAAACGATAAGCCTACGGAGATAAATGATATGGATGCGAAGCGTGATTTTCTCTACTCTGAGGATATCGCTCGATTTGTTGAGTGTGTTCTGGCAAAGAAGAAAGAAGGGGTATTGGATATCGGTACAGGAAAACTTACTTCCGTACGAGAGCTTATTGATCATTTAGAGCGTAGCGCTTTTCGAAAAAAACCGCTTATTATAGATAAAAAGAACAAGGAAAATATTGAATATCGGGCAGCGCACCAGGATGTATTGGAAACCGGAAGTATGATAGACTTGGACACAGGTATTGAAAAAACCAACCAATTTTTTAAAGAGCATCAAGACATTGTTCGGGTCTGTATAGAAAAAAATCTCGGGTAAGGATAGTAAAAATGTCTATGGAAGTCAAAAATATTCTCATCATTGGAGCGGGAAAAGCAGGGAGGCTTTTAGAGAAAGATATTCGTGAAAATCATCTCGAATGTCGTGTCGTAGGGTTTGTTGATGATAAGCCAACGAAAGGTGTTTCTTTGCTTGGAAAAATAAAGGATGTTTCAGTAATTCTTGAGAGTTATCGAGTTGACGAGCTTGTTATTGCGATACCTTCTGCTGATGGTGTGCTTGTGAGAAGCATCTTGCTTGAGAATAAAGGGAATCGAGTGCCTATTCGGATCGTACCACGTGAACAGCGTATTGTGGGTGCGAGTCAGGTTGCATATAAGGATGTAAAAAATCTTCATCCAGAAGATTTTCTTGGGCGACCATTTGTTCGAAAAAACGTCGATCGATTGAAGAAATTTTACAAGGGAAAGGTTGTTTTTGTTACAGGGGGAGCCGGATCTATTGGTTCCGAAATTGTTCGCCAGCTTATTGATCTTGAGGTCAAGAAGGTGGTTGTGTATGATAGCTCAGAATACCTTGTTTTTCTTTTAGAACAGCAACTGAAGGAAAGAAACCAACTCAGTCATTGTCAGTTGGTGGTAGGGAGCATCCTTCATGATAACAAGCTTGATTATCTTTTTTCTACCATTAAACCGGACGTAGTGTTTCATGCTGCTGCTTACAAGCATGTGCACCTTATGCAAGATAATATTGATGAAGCGATCTATAACAATGTTATAGGTACGAAAAGGGTTATTGATGCTGCTGTAGCCAATAAGGTGAAGCTCTTTACTTTTATTTCAACCGATAAAGTAGTGAATCCGACGAGCGTGATGGGTGCTACAAAAAAGCTTTGTGAATATTATATTTCTTGTCTCAAGTCTCCTTCTACGAAGTTTAATATTGTCCGTTTTGGAAACGTTATCAATTCGAATGGGTCTGCGCTCCCTCTTTTTGAGAGACAGATGGATTTGTATGGCTATGTGACTGTGACGCATGAGAAAATGCAACGGTTTTTTATGTCTATCCGAGAGGCTGCTCAGCTGGTGATAGAAAGTACGGCTTTTGGAAAATCCAATACGATACATATTCTTAATATGGGCGAGCTTATCGGTATTTATGATGTAGCCCTTTGTTTGATTCGTTCAAGAAATATGGTTGTTGGAGAGGATATTGAGGTAAGGATAACCGGGCTTCGGAAGGGCGAAAAAATGATTGAAGAACTCTATACAGCCACCGAGGAAGGAGAGATGAAAACGGATAGATCTAAGAAGTACTTCACACTTAAAAATACTCAGGCGTGCCCGCGAGATGTGTTTACTCTTTTTCAAGAGCTTGAAGAGCAGGTAAAAAAGGGGCGATCGCACAGCTCTCTTCAGAAAACAATGAAGTCTATTTTTCCTTCACTGAAATCATAAGTGCTATGCAGAGACTGCAAACATGTAAATTGTGTTTTTCTTCATCCCTCATGACCTTAAAAAGGTATGAGGCAAAGACTGATACGAATAGTGACTGGAAGCATGTCTTTGAGACGGCTCTACAAGGAAAATCGGTTATTTCTATCGATCTTGCACTTTGTCTTTCATGTGGCTTTGTCTTTTATCGTGATGTTCTGGATGAGAACGAATTGGAGCGTTTGTATGCCAAGGAAAATCGATACGAAAAGCATGAGGTGAGCGCAACGAAGCGAGGGAGAATTTGGGAATTGCAGAATATGAGCGCTTTTTTAGAGCGGTATACGAAGAATCAGGCTATTAAGGATATCCTAGACATTGGGGCAGGGGATTTTGTTGCTCTTGAGAAGATTTCTGCGCTTGTGCCACAGGCCTCAATTGAGGCGATAGATCCTTCTTATGCAAGTGATTCGCATAAGGGGATAAAAGTGTATCGAGTCATGTTGCAGGATTTTCAGCCGTACAAGCAGTATGATTTAGTGATGGCTATCCATGTACTCGAGCACGTGGGAGATCTGAAGATCTTTTTGGAGAAATTACGGGGGCTCTCAAAGAAATTTGCTTATATTGAGATTCCTTTCCAGGTTGGTCCGGGTCTCTTTTTGAGTCGCAGTGTCAATGCGCAACATATCAATTACTTTACTCCAAAAACTATTACGCTTTTACTGGAGAAATATGGTTTTTCTGTAGAAGCTTTAGAGTTTAGTTCGGATGCTTATCGTTATAATGGTATGCCTGGTATGATTCGTATCTTTGCTCAAGTTACAAAAGAACAGAAAGGGGTTCGCGGGAATGGTCTTCTTTCGAGTTTGTATTTTCTTCTCAGTCCGCTCATTCTTTTACGGAGCAAATTCTTTTAATACCTTTCTATGCGAGATATATCCGAAAGGAACCTTATCGCCTGGCTTGGTCAAAAGGTTGGGTTCGATGCAGAATATTTCTTTAAGAATGGTTTTTGGGTAACGCTTCGATATATTTTTATTACTGGTCTCGGGATTTCTCTTTCGGTGGCATTCGCACGTCTTGCGTCTAAAGAGCTCTATGGGCAGTATCAATTTATTATCGCCTTTATCGCCTTTTTTTCTTTTCTTTCTCTGCCAGGCCTTAATGTTGTTACGTTGCGGGAGGCGGTTCATGGAAACATGTCTGCGCTCCGGCAAGCAGTGCAAAAGAGTTTTTTCTGGGGAATAGGTATTTCTGTCATCAGTGTGTTGTACGGTGCATACCTCGTGCTCACAGGGGGTCCTCATCTCGGATTCGCTCTTATGGCAGGAGGAGTTATCGCGCCATTTTTTTATGCTCCAAATAATTGGTACGTCTTTTACGAAGGCAGATTAGATTTCCGATCTTCCACGGTGCGCATCATCATTACACAGATTCTCCTGTTCCTTTTTATGTTTGCCGGGCTTTTCTTTCATCTGTCGATACTTTTTTTGGTGGTCTTTTACTTTGCTATTCAGGCATTTCTAAACATATATTTTTACACCGAAGTATCCAAACAGATAGAAAAGGTTTCGACTCAAGTGTTGGATATGCGCTTTGCTCTCCTTGCGACTTTTCAAAAGTTTTCTTGGTCACTTTCTGAGAGTCTTCAGATTTTTATTATCGCCTTCCTCTATGGATTTGAAATGTTAGCTGTTTTTCAGGTAGCCTATCTTTTGATAGCGGCATTTTCTGGGTTTGTTGGAGCATTTTCTTCTTTATATTTCCCGTTGATTATGAAGAAGGAGCGCGTATTAGTTGGAAAAAGTCTTTTTCATAATCTCTTGCTCGGAATTCTTGGGGCTTTTGCCTATATATTGTTTTTGAAGCTCTTTTTTCTCTTCTTTTATGGAGAAGCGTATCAGCAGAGCCTGCAATTAGCGTATAGTTTCTCTTTACTTGTTGTTTTTATTCCTCTCCGGCTCTATATCATAAACTTTTTTACAGCACACAAAGAAAATGTAGCTGTCATTGTGGCAAATATCTTTTCCAATAGCATAGCCCTCTTTGCCTTTTTTGGTTTCAAAGATTTTGGATTCGAGATAAGCGTCTTGGCGTATATGTACACGCTTCACTTTTCGCTCCTCTTTTTTCTCGGAATAGTGTATATTGCTCCTCTCTTGAAGAAGAGAATAATGCTTTAATAAAGGCATTATTAGGAATATATTTCTTTTCTGAACAGTGGTATACTAGAAAAGTAATCTCTTTGAGCTAGAGCTTTTTTATGGAAAAACCTCAGGATTTCGAAACGATCCCTTGTCCTTTATGTACCGCAACGACCTTTGACGTTATTTACCCCGGGAGTTTTCCAGCAGAAATCTCTCAAGAATTTTTGACTGAGATCTATCGCTCCTCGAGTGATCAGACGCTCTTTGAGCAGGTGGTGCGATGCAGAGAGTGTCATTTAGTGTACCTTAATCCTCGTCTTAATCCAGACCTGATTATTAACTCGTATGCAGAAGGAGAGGACAAAGCGTTTATTGAGCAGGATTCTATGCGAATTCGTACCTTTAAGACTGCGCTCAAAGATCTAGCGAAGCGGCATCAACTGGTTCTTTCTGGGAAAACAAAGGTGCTTGATATTGGTTGTGCTGGAGGCGCTTTTTTGCGCGCTGCTCGCGATCTTCGTTTGACTGTTACTGGTATTGAGCCCAGTAGATGGCTTGGTGAGTATGCGCGTACGAAACACGGTCTTGATGTGCGTAGTGGTACCTTGAGTGATTATACGTTCCCAGAGGCAAGTTTCGATTTGGTAACGCTTTGGGATGTTATTGAGCATATACCAAACCCAAAAATAGAACTTCAGCACATTCACCGCCTTCTTGCGCCTCAGGGGCTTCTGGTTGTGAATTATCCGGATTTTGGGAGTCTCGTGGCAAAGTTCCTTGGGAAAAAGTGGCCTTTTCTCCTGAGTGTTCATTTAATTTACTACACCCCAGAAACTATCAGGAAACAGCTTGAAGAAAGTGGCTTCAAGATTATACGTCTTTGTATGCACTGGCAAACACTCGAACTCGGGTACATCTTAAGGCGCATAGCTCAAACGTTTCCATTTGTTCGTTTTATTGCCACGCTAGTAGAAAAGGCTGGTCTCGGTCGCATACCAATAGTGTATTGGATGGGGCAGACGAAAGTAGTTGCAAAGAAATGTTAGGGGAATTTTCAAAGATTCAGGGACTTGTTTTTGACATGGATGGAGTGTTGTTTTTATCAACTGATTGTCATGAGCAGGCATTTCGAGAAACGCTTCTCGAAGTCGGTATTGAAGATCTTACTTATGCGACTATCGCAGGAATGCGTACGGATGAGGCCTTTCGGAAGATTTTTTCTGATCGAGAAAAAGTTCTTTCCGAAGATGCCCTGAAAAATCTGGTTGCTAAAAAAAGAGAAAGGGCATTAGGGCTTTTAATGGAAAAAGGACAGATTGCTCCTGGAAGTTCAGAGCTTATTTCTCGGCTTCGTCAAAAATATCGACTCGCTTTGGCTTCATCGGCATCTCCACAAACCGTAGCCTTATTTTTAGAGAAGAGTGGTTATGCGGACGCTTTCGAGGTTATTCTTGATGGTTCTTTCGTTCAGCGCGCCAAACCAGATCCAGAGATATATCAGCAGGCTCTCGTCCGTCTTAGACTCACACCAGAGCAGGCTTTGGTTATTGAGGACGCGGAAAGTGGGGTTCGGGCAGCTCAGAGTGCCGGAATGTCTGTCATTGCTGTTCTTGGGAATAATGCAAAAGAGACCTTTTTACAGGTAAAGCCGACTATGGTAGTATCTAGTTTAATAGATATCGGGCCAATCTTGTTGTCTTAGGCGCAGTATATGAAGATATTTACCCGAGGGGAAATCCAAGATTTATTTACAAAAGCAGCTGATCCGGCTCTTTGGACGGTGGTTATTCCTGTTGCCGGTAAGGGGACTCGTCTTGGTTACGATAAGCCAAAGATTCTGTATCCAATCGCTGGGCGGACCATTCTGGATCGTCTTGTCAGTCTTTTGGAGCCTTATTGTGGACGGTTTATCTTCGTCTTTTCTCCAGAAAATGCGCTTCACGTTACACCACTTCTTGAGGAGGACGCGCGTATAGCCGGGCGTTTTGAGGCGCCTATTATCGTTGGTTCGCGCGGTATGGCTGATTCTATTTCTCAAGCCCTACCTCTTATTGATACCCCATATACTCTTATTATTTGGGGAGACCAAGTAGCTATCAGTAAGGAGACAATTGAGTCAGTTATGCGACTGCACCAATTTTCTCAGGGAGCAAAATTAACGCTCCCTCTTTTTCAGCGAGAAAACCCGTATGTTCATTATGAAGTAGATGAGAATGGCCTGCTTGTTCGTGTGCTTCAGAAGCGAGAAGGGGATACCATGCCTGCTCTCGGAGAAAGTGATGCGGGTCTTTTTGCCGTAGAGACACAGCGTTTGAAAGAGGTGTACGAACAAGTTGTACGAGACGGTTTTGTTCCTGGAAATGAGACAGGGGAGTGGAATTTTCTCCCGATGCTTCCTCTTTTTGTAACCACAAAAGAAGATATGAATGGGTACCGTTTGGATTCCTTTGAAGAAACAGTTGGTGTGAATGATAGTAATGATGCTCGTTTACTCGAAGCCTATTTTCATAAATGTACATGAGTATGAAAAAAGCTGGATCACTTCTTAAGGTAGTTATGTTTTCAGGAGGAAGGGGGACAGGAGCTCTTACAGAAGCTCTCCTTCGCTATCCAGACATCGAACTCACACTCTTAGTGAATGCGTACGATGACGGTCTTTCAACGGGTCTTTTGCGTCGGTTTATTCCTGGCATGCTTGGTCCGTCTGATATACGGAAAAACGTTTCTCGTTTCATTCAACAACGAAATGATCCGGCGTCTCAAGCGTTATTATTTTTGATTGAGTATCGTTTTCCTGAAGCCACAGAAGTAGAGAGTGCGCTTACGACGATGCGTGACTTTATTCATTTCAGTGGAACAGGGGAGAAGAATGAAGTTTTGGAGGCGAGAGAGAAATTATCTTTGCAACAAGTGAGGATAGCGAGTCGTTATCTCGAGGCCTTTTTGCAATATTACGAGAAGCACATTCCTCATTTCCAGGAGTTTCCTTTTGCTGACTGTTCTTTGGGAAATCTTCTGTTTGCTGGTTGTTACTTAGTGAATGAACAGGACTTTAATCGCACGATTGCCGACTTTTCACAGTTTACGGAAATTGGAGATCGAGTGTTGAATGTGACTCAGGGCGAGAATAGGGTTTTAGTAGCTATGAAACACGACGGGCAGTATCTTCATGATGAAGCGAGCATAGTTGGTCCACAGGATGCTTCGCGTATTGATGAAATCTTTCTCTTGCCTCAGTATTTGAATTCAGCAACAGAGGCTATGGGTCAGTACAAGATTGATAATATTCGCTTTCTTCGGAATAAGGAGATGTTGCCTACTATCAGCTCTTCTGCTGATCAGGCATTACGGGAAGCAGATATTATTATTTATGGACCAGGTACTCAGTACTCTTCACTCTTTCCGTCGTACTTAACGAGTGGAGTTGCTGAGGCTATTCAGGCGAATACCCAGGCAGAAAAGGTCTTTATTGGGAATATAGCCAGAGATTACGACATTCTTGGTGAGGATGCCACCACGCTTGTCAGAGCCTTCCTCTGGAATATGAGTCGTAAGGTGGGAGGGTCAGTAGATTGTCACAATCTCGTTACTCGTTTTTTCTTTCAAAAACCAGAAACAAACACTGCAGGAGAAACCCCGTATGTGCCTTTTAATGCAGAGGAATTTGAATATCCACTTGAAAAAGTAACCTGGATTGATTTGGAAGGTGAAAAGGGAAAGCATTCGGGAAGTCGCACGGTTTCAGAGCTTCTGCTTATTGTGGAAAATCAACTCCATAAGCGAGTGAAGCATGTATCACAAAAAGTCTCTATCATTGTCCCAGCGCTTAATGAAGAGCGTACGATTAAGCAGGTTCTGCGTGAGCTCACACATCTCCAGTTTCCTGGCATGGGTCTTGAAAAAGAAATTATTGTCGTAGACGGTGGCTCCCGAGATAAAACATACGAAATTGCGAGCAAGGAGTCTTTTGTACGAGTGTATAAGAACGAAGGTCATCGTGGCCGTGGTATGGCACTGCGTCTTGGTATCGAAAAGGCAAAGGGGGATATCATAGTCTTTTTCCCATCAGATAGTGAATATACTGTCAGCGACATCGTACGCGTAGTTTCTCCGCTTGTGAATCAGGAATTTCCTGCCGTGTTTGGGAGCCGAGCTTTTCGACGTACACATGATTTAAATGGAACGTTGAAGCGGGTCTATGGAAATAAAAATTTCCTCTTTCTGGTAAGTAAATACGGAGGTATGCTCTTAAGTGTCATGACACTTCTTTTGTATCAGCGTTTCATAAGTGATCCGTTGACGAGTCTCAAGGGTTTCAATGCTCGTATTTTCCGGACCATGAATTTCTCGAGTTATGGAGTTGATTTTGATATGGAACTGATAGCAAAGATTGCTCGCGAAGAGCATGTTATCCTAGAGATACCAGTCAGCTATACAGCGCGCACTGTTCAGGAAGGAAAAAAGATTACCCTGAAAGACGGTATTGCCTGTTTGATTGCACTAATGCGCTTCTCTACATGGAAGCCAAAGAATAAACTTGTAGAAACAAAATATGCTAAAGGTGTCAATCGTTATTCCGGCGTATAATGAAGAAGCTTTTATTGGAGCTCTTTTGGAAATAATTTTGAAGATCGATCTTTCTCCTATTGGTTTTGAACGAGAGATCATTGTGGTTGACAATGGATCGGAGGATAAGACCTTTGAGATAGCGTCTGCCTTCCCAGGGGTTCGTTGTTTGCGTATCGAGAAGAATAGAGGGAAGGGGGAAGGGACAAAATATGGTATTTCCCAAGCAACGGGAGACTATATACTCATTCAAGATGCTGATCTTGAATATGATCCACAGGACTACATCCCTCTTCTCTCTCCTCTTCGTGAAGTAGATCGCCCAACAGCGATATATGGGAGTAGAATCAAAGGAGAGGAACGCCAAGGGTTCTTTCGGGGAAAACATCCAGAGAAGTCTGTCGCTATCTGGGTAGCGAATGAGCTTCTGACTTTTTGGGTGTGGCTTCTTTTTGGTAAGTATATTACAGATACGCTTACGGGATATAAAGTGTATCCCCGTGCTCTGCTACAGAAATTCACTATAGAGACAAAAGGGTTCGAGACAGATCACGAACTTACCGCCAAGCTTATTCGTTCCGGGGTGTTGATTCAGGAGGTTCCTATCCGGTATTACCCGCGGAGTGTAGAAGAAGGAAAGAAGATTCGAGCAGCTGATTTTTTTATTGCCGTATGGACATTTCTCAAATATCGTTTCGTAACACAGGGAAAATTCTAGCGAAGCTAGAAGCTTTTTATGTATCACTGCCTCTCTCGTGGCAGCGTTTTTTGAAGTTCGGTATTACCGGAGGTTCTGCTTTGGCGATTGATGTTGCGATTTATTATGTATTGACACGGTATGGGCATGTTCCGTATTTGCTCAGTAGAACCATTTCGTTAGGCGTTGCTATTTTCTGGAACTTTTCCCTGAATCGTCATTGGACGTTTCGCGCTACTTTAGGAAAGGTGCAACAGCAGTTTCCACGCTTTCTTGCTGTTATTGTTATGACTTCTCTTTTAAATCTTCTGTTAATGAAGATCGGTGTATCGTATCTCCATCTTCATGATCTTTTGGTGATATTTCTTGTTTCTGCTCTCATAACATTTATAAACTTTTTTGCTCACTATTTTTGGAGTTATGCTGAAAAAGCTCAATAATATTTTACAAAGAATATCGTGGCCCCAAGTCTTCATTTTGGGAATGCTTTTATTTTTTGAAATAAGTATCCACCCTCTTGGTTTTGGGCCTGATCGTCGAATTCATGATCCCGCCGTGTATCGTCTTGCTGATCCCGTTTATATGTCGGGTGATTGGTATACAAAAATGGCTACCGAGAGTGGTGTATACACCTTTTATGCCGATCTGGTGAATCTTGGTCCCACACTCGGGATCCCAGAGGAGGGATGGCGACTTGGATGGTATATCGTGAGTCTTGTCGCGACCTACGTTGCTTTACTGGCTTTGGCGCGTCTTTTTTTCAAAAGCCCTCTTGTTGTACCGCTTATAGCGGGTTTACATGCAGCACTCATAATAAGCGCTCCTCCTATTTGGCTCTACGGACCATTTCTGCAGATTGACGGAGGTTTAGCGCCTCGTTCTATCGGTATGGCGCTCTCTTTTGTTGCTCTCTATTTCCTCATTAAAAATAGAAGGTTTCTTCCTTGGATTCTTTTGGGCGTTGCTACGCTGGTGCACGTCTCTAATTCGCTCATTGTTTTTTCCCTTTTCTTTGTTGCTTGGTTGCTGTACGAGGGGTTTGTACGGTTTAGGATGAAAGAGCCTCATTGGAACAAGTTTATTCAACAGGGACTCATAACAGTAGGTGTGTACATTGTTTCGGGTGGATGGTTCGCTCTTTTTATCGCTACTCTTGGAGCTGGGCAAGAGACAACTTTTTCTGATGTGAAATTTATTTGGACATGGATATATCTTCGCGCCCCGTATATGGCACTTCCTCTTATGCCATGGCGTTCTTGGGTTTTATTTGCTCTTCATTGTATTGCGCTGGTATCGTGTTGGTATCTTTTGTGGAAGTCACGGAGAATTGAACACGAGGAGCGACTTCATTTGATAGGGCTCATTGGAGTAGGGGGTATAGTGTATTTTTTCGCTTTTTATTTTTTCGCTTTTATTTGGCCATGGTTGCCAGCTTTTCAATTTTATTCTATTCGGGTTATCTATCTGACGTATTGTATTGCCTATCTTTTTATCGCCCTGTCAGTCGTTGTTGTCTATCAAAGATTACTTGAAAAAAGTGGACGCTTCCGCTACGGAAAGCTTGCTCAACACGCTCTCACGACGGTTCTTTTCTTCTTTTTTTTCTTTGGAGTACTTTTGTTTACGCGTCCGGGCGAGGTTTTCCGAGAACGTGCACCAAAAAACCTCATGGCTACGTGGGAATATTCTCATGAAATGCGCATGCCGGATTCCTCTTCGCCAACCGTGCAGTATCTGAGTGCTCATCCAGAGCCATTTTTAGCTCCAATACACTGGTTTGGTTCACCAAAGTATTTACCGCATGTTGCGAGTTTTAAGACGTTTGGTTTTACGAAGCCAGGACTTGAAGAATGGTTTCGACGTATGAACGATTTGAGTCGAGGTGAGCTTCAGAGTGAATACAAAAAGCAACTACAAGAAGGAAAGTTTCATCCGGTAGTAATAGACTGGACGGCGTATTATATGAGTCTTACGCCAGCCGAGGTTGAGAAGCTTGGAGAAGAATATGATTTTGAGCTGTTTCTTACATACCAGTCGCTCGTGTACCCTTTTGAAGTAGTCGCAGAAGATGGAGACTACCGTCTCTATCGTATTCACACAAAAGAATAGAAAGCGTACATTTACGATGCAGCTTCAGTAAAAGCAGTTTCGATTTTTTGAGAAATGAGAGATTCGCGAAATTTCTTTTGATAGAGTTCAAGAGAATTCTTTGAATACTTTTCAAGGAGACTTGGATCAGTTAAGAACTGCTGAAGAGAGGCAAAAAGAAATTCCTCTACTGGAGCCATAGCTCCCTTTTCTTCAAGAGAAAAAAGGGTTTCGTAGAATGTCTTTGCATTATAGAGCTTTCCGTACATTTCCTTTGTTGTAGGATCGTAATCAAGAAGGGGGTGATTTTTGAAAACAAAGGCATTGTAATTCTCAAGAGCCATTTCGGTTGTAGCGTATTGGTCTGTTGCGATAAGGGGCATACCAAATGAAAGGGCTTCAATCAGTACAAGTCCGAACGTATCGCGGAATGTGGGAAAAATAAAGACATCATGGGTTCGATAGAGATTTTCCATTTCCTCTGCGCTAAACGCCGCATCGAGCAGAGTGATCTTTGGAAGAGACAAGATATGCTCTTTGTCTTCTGGGAGAAGCATGTGCAGGGGAGTGACGATTGTCAGGGAGGCATCTGGATATACTTTTGAGATTTTTTCAAAAGCGTTTACAGCTTCTCGTCCTCCCTTTACATAGTAAATTCCCGTAAAGAGAAATTTTATAGAGGAAGAGAATTTTTTCGGTTCAACCTGTTTTGGGTCTTTCACGAAAGGGTATATCTGAACGGACTTTTTTCGGAGAACCTTCTCAGTTGATTGAGAAAACTTCCCAGTAGCAATCAGGCTTGTAAGGGCGGTCTCGCTCATAAAAATGAGTTTTTTACACTGCGGGAGGCGAATAAGAAAAGCGAACCAGCATTTCGCAAGAAAGTTTCTCAGGATGAAGGGATCATAATTAAAAAGGGCGGCGCCATTTTCAACGTACACACAGTAGGGCTTGTTGGTGATAAGGAGACATCCGTAGGTAAAGAGGAGGTCGTGATTTTTTATAAATTTTATGCGGACATTCAAAATTCCTAACAGACGTCTGAGTCTATTTTGAAAACCAAGTTTTGAACGAGAGAACTCCTCACGAGGAGTCGACATGCTTTTTTTGTAGAAATCTTTTGTTTTGGCGTAGCGGTTTGAATACACAACAAACTGGAACTTTGAAGTAGCCTTTCCAAAATCAAGTATATGTTTGCGGAGGTACGGTTGAAAGAGAAGAATCGTTTTTTGACGCATAACTATTTCTTTTCCAAGAGAATCCAGTAGCTTTGAGCAGCGATATCAACGTTGAAAATCTTTACAAAAGTACGTACCAAGAATCCTTTCCAGCTAGAACTGTAGTTACAGTGGAGGAAGCGACGGGAAATCTGTACTGAATGGACATGAGCATAGTGCTGGAAAAAGCGTTCGAGTTCTCTGTGACTAAAGAACCAACGGTGCCGATCATCTGGCTTTTCGAATGGTAACCCATAAAACTTGCCTGTTTTTCCACGAAAGAAGATGTTAAAACGAGTAAAGATGTCGACACAATTTGGGAGAGAAATAAGAACATAGCGATTGGAAACCCGGAAGAGTTCATCAACCATTTCGTGAAGATTTTCCAAGTGTTCAAGCACTTCTGTGCTGACAACAAAATCAAATTGTCGGTCAGCAAAGCGGGAAAGTTTTTCTTTTTCTAGATCAATCTTAATATCGGGATCGCCGTAGAGGTCTACGCCGGTTACTTTTTCCCCGACGATTTTTTTGAATGTATTGTAGTCACAACCGACATCGAGAGCTGATTGCGACTCGGCAATTTCTTTTTCAAAAGTTTTTGCAATGAAAGCAGCACGACCTTCTCGGTTATTGAAATATTCGTATCGTTTTGGGAGGGGCATATTCTTTTGATCTCAGGATAAATCCTGGATGTGTTTATTGGATAACGTTTGCGTACCTTTCGAGCATCTGTTTGAGAGAAAATTTTTCTTCGGCAATTCTTCGACTTTCTTCCGAGTAGGCTTTTTGGTTTTTAGTTATCTGTGCCAAATTATCAGCAAAGAGGCCAAGATTCAGAGCGCGTTTTTTCCAGAAACCTGTACCCTTGGTCTCTAGAAGAAGGCCATTTTTTCCAGTCTGGACGAGTTCGGCCATAGCTCCGTCATCAACACCGCAGATAGGGAGGCCGCAGGCCATTGCTTCGAGGATGTTATTGGGGCAAGGTGGGTTGAGATGAGTAAACAAAAAAACGTCAGCGCCTCGCTCGTACGCTGGTAAGTCCTTATTGTCTATTTTACCAAGAAATTCGACTTGTTTGAAATGGCTCCATTTTTGAGGGAGAGAGGCTACTTTTTTGGAAAAGGTGCCCGCTACCAGGCATTTGAAGTTATCTCCGTATTTCTTTTGGTATATTTTGAGTGCTTGGAGTAGAGGAAGTATTTGATCAGCACGCCGGAAAGCAGAGGCAGTAAAGAAAATACGTTGCTCTTTGTTATCGCGAAGAGTTCGTGTGTCCCCGAGTGGCGAAAAAAGAGAAAGGTCAACCCCATTGTAAATGAGCGCTGAGCGATCGTGCTGTTTCTTTCCGAGGAACACTTCTGAACAAAATTGACTGTAGGCACTTTGGTAAATAGTAAAATCGGCAAACCAATGACGGATAATCTGAGCTTTCAGATTATAGAGAGGGAACTTCCACCCAGCCACTGTCCAATACCATGTGCCGTCAAGCCTTTGAATAATTTTCTTTTTTCTTTTTTTTGCATCCAAGAGATACCGAAACGGTGCTTGGACAATTGTGAGAAGAACATCGTAGTCAGGACGATACTCAAAGAAGACTTCATGACCGAGAGACTCCATTCCCTCTTTAAATTTAAGCGCAAAAGTTGCTGTGCCTCCAATACCTTTGACTGTGAAGGGGAGAAAGATTTTCATACTTTATGAGAGATAACGTCTTTTGAGTTTTTTAATCCAGGTAGGCAAAATGAGAACAAGAAGAGGTTCAAAAATAGCCCCGTATTCTCGCCAGGGTCGATGATATTTCGGGAGGTAGGTAAAAAGAACTTTGAGATAGAGTTTCATCTGAGCGTTTTGATGATCAACAGAGATCCCAGAACCGAGTGTGCGATGACACAGGAACTCTTGGAGGTTATAGAATTTTGTGCGAGGGAAACAGCGAACCCAGAGTTCGTAATCTTGAGCGTATCGTACAGAGGGATTATAGCTTCCAACACTTTGAATCAGATGAGTACGATAGCATACGGAGCTGTGGGCAAAGGGATTGCGCCAGAAAAGAGAGCGATCAATTTCAGCATGTGTTTCGGGTCGTGTCACTTTCTTCTCAATTGTTTCGGTATGATTGATGTAATTTGTTCCAACGATACCGTAGTCGGTGTGCGCATCAAGAAAGGCGACTTGTTTGGCAAGTTTCGTTGATTCCCACCAGTCATCAGCATCTATTCTGGCAGTGTAGAGAGAATGAATGATTTCTAGGCCACGATTTAGTGACTGAGTCAGGCCAATATTCGTCTTATTCGTAAGAAGGGTACATGGGATATGTGGAAATCTTTTTGAGACTTGCTCTATAATGTCTACGGTTGTGTCGGTAGAAAAATCATCAACAATCACGAGAGCGATATCTTGAAAGGTTTGGTTGTAAATGCTTTCTAAGCAACGCTCAATAGTCTTAGCGTCATTGTGAACAGAAAGAAGGATAGAAACCTTCTTTTCTCGATGCTCTTCTGTTTTCGTGAGGGTACTCATGTGTTTTTGAAAAAAAGAAACTCATTGCAACCAATACTTCGGGCAGGATTGAGCCTGAGACAAAGAAAGCCATTTTCTGCGAACGATGAAATGATCTCATCGGCTGGAGCGTATTCATATGGATACCCACCAAGCCAGTCACGGATATCTGTAAAGAAATCCATGCCTCGAAGGGATTTGTACTCTGTTACATACCGGAAAGGGTTTTGTCCGTGAAGGAGAAGCCCAAGGAGTATGTAATCAGCATAGAGTGTTTCGAGAATACGCTTCCACCGCTGTGGACTTTTATTGTAGGCTCTTTTGATTCGATGCCAAAAAGGGGAGGTACCCTCGAGAAGGTGTGTATTTTTATTGTAGAGTGCGATGTAGAGTTTTCCCTCTGGCAATGAAAGGTCTCTCACGTTTTTAAGAGCCTCCTTCATGTTTCCTGTATGATGAAGAACTCCCCAAGAGTACACGACATCAAACTTTCCTAAAGTATCTATAAAGTTTTTATCGAGGGCAGAGCCAGTGAGGATTTTCCAGTGAAGAGGACTTCCTGCTTTGGCATGAAGTTTTTTTGCGCACCAAACTGAGGCTTCATCAATATCGACACTGACGATTTCTTTGGCGCCAAGGCGGTATGCGGCGAGCGAAAAAAGACCACTTCCGCAACCAATATCGACAAAGGTTTTTCCGGCGATAGCTTCACGTCCACCTAAAAATGTTTCGAGAGAGAGTTCTGCTTCTCGAATTTGTTCATCACTGAGATGTTCGAGAAATTTCTTCCAGTTTTGACCGAAGCTGAAATAACGAGGGTCTTGGTAGTTTTCTTCGTACAGTTCGCTTTTCATAAGGAAATTTAGTTCGACAGAGTAAGAAAGTACTCTCTCCAGCGAGAAACAGAATCTTTGAGGTTGTAGCGTCGCTCGATGCTTTCGGCGCCGTTTTGACCAAGGGTTTTGGCAAGTTGCTTGTCTGATACGAGGCGCTCGAGAGCATTAGCAAGACGCTGTGTATCTTTTACAGGACAGAGAAGGCCTGTTTTTTCATGAGTGACGAGTTCTTGGTTTTCCGGTATGTCAGTAGTAACAACAGGGAGTTTACTTGCCATAGCCTCCATAATAGCGTTACACATTCCTTCAAAGAAGGTAGGGAGAGCGAATATATGAGAAAGAGCTAAGAGTTCTGAAACATCAGATCTTTGACCAAGAAAGAGAATAGCCTCTTTTGAAGCATAGAGTTCAACTTGGTTTCGGAGAGCATCTTTTTCTTGCCCACCTCCAACGAGGAGGAGTTTCGTATCCGGATGTTTCTTGTAGAGTTGTTCAAAAGCCTCAAGAAGGTATCGATGTCCTTTATTGATATGAAGATTCGCGACACAGATAATAACGGTATCTGTTGCTTTGATTCCGAGTGAGTGTCTTAGTGTTTCATTTGGTACAGTAGCTTGCAGAGATTCTATATCCATACCCGTTGGAACCACTGTCACTTTCTTTTCAGGCACTCCAAATTTTTCTACGTAGGTTTTTTTGACCGATTCGGCATTTGCCATGTATCCTCGGCAGAAGTAGCGTGTAGATTTTTCGATGAAGCGGGCTATGCGGTACCGTGGGAAGTTATATGTGGTTGCTAAAGAAGAGATGACTTTGTACGGAGTGAAGATTTGGATAAAGAATCGACCGATAAGGTCAGGGAGGAGAAGGTGTGTGACGATTAAATCGGGATGAGTTGTTTTGAGAATCTTTCGAAGTCGTACATACGAAGCGATGTCCCAAGGATGCTTCTGGTTTACTTCAATGACTTTTATACCAGCACGTTCAAAATTCTCTGCCAAGGGACCTCTTCCTCGGAGTGTCACAAAAATACTCTCGAAAGTTTCGTTGAGAAGGGGAAGCATACGAAGAAGGGACATTTCGGCACCTCCTCGTTCTGCGGTATTAATGAGATGGAGAATCTTTTTCTTAGGCGCCATATGTTCCAATGCAAGTAATACCAGCCTCTGGGTGCTCGAAAGCGTGGACATTTGAGAGGTTGGCATCAGCAAACCATTGCTCTATCTCTTCTTTGAAGTAGTAGTTACTTTTTGGTGTCGCGAGAACATCAAATGCATCGTTTAACTTCATATTGAAGGGAAAGTTTGCATAGTAGGAAAAAGGCACTTTGTCTGCAAGTTTTTTGAGGCCTACCGTTTTCAGAAGGACCGTGACCATGTTGATAAGGTGAATTGCAAAACCAGGGATGTAGCACAGTTTAAACAGGAGTGGTTTTGGAAGCTTCTTAAGGAGGCTTCTTAATGGTTCGTAGAAATACAAAGCGCGAGCATTATTTCGTCTATTGTAAACCCAGATAAGCATATTTCCGCCTGAGACGAGCGTCGCCGGGAGGCGGGAGAATCCCTGCTTTGGTTTTGGGAGATGATGAAGCACTCCTATTGAATACGAGAGATCAAATACATTTTTAAATGGCATAGCATAAATATCTGCCTGCACGATACAGATATTGGGAATATCTTTTGTCATTTCGTAAGCCACTTCAACGCTCTCCCCAAGGTCGGTACCAAAGGAGACTTGCGTGCCTGAAAGCGCTGCCCATTTTGTGAATCGCCCAGAGCCACAACCTATGTCGAGCGTTTTCTTTCCCGCGAGATCTTTTTCTGTTACAAAAGGGCTCAAAAAGTGAAGAAAGTTCTGTTTTTCAAAATCATTCTCACGATAGATGTTTTTCCATTCGTACGAGAAACTTTCTGCTGTTTTTTTCTGATGTCGGAGAAAAGCATCAAAGTCGGGGATAGCTTCAATAGTCTTTTGCCATTCGTTTTGTATAGCCTCGGGTAGGCGATCTTTGTACTCTTTGAAAAATTCATGGCGTGACTGCAGGAGATTGTCTTTCAGCTCCCCGATAAGGATGCGCGGAATACCTCCGATTATCGGATACCAGTTACTCTTGCTTGTAAGGAGGCCCGAAATAACGTGTCCTGAGTTTTCTTCAAAGGAGGTTATTTCAAAGGAGGACGAGTCAATCGGGTCAGACAGATAATCGAGTAATTCTGTACGCATAATGGGTAAAAAGGGATTATTCTCTCCATTATACTGTTAATCGAAGTATTCTTCAAACCAAAGCTCGAGTGTCAAAAGAGCCCAAATGCGAGGGGCGTGATTGATATGTGTCGTAAGGTGTTCTTCCAAGAGGCGTTGAAGAGAGGCCTTTTGAAAGAGTCCTCGAGAGAGCGCCTTCTCTGAAAGGAGTTTTTCTGCTACGTATGTTTTGAGTTCTCCTCGGAACCATTCTGCAATCGGCACGCCAAAACCCATTTTTGGCCGATACAGGATTTCTTTTGGAAGGATACCTTCAAGGGATTTTTTGAGAATGTACTTTTTATTATTGAGTCCCCGGATCTTTTTAGAAAAAGGGATGCGAGCGGTAAGTTCGAGAAACTCATGGTCGAGAAAAGGGGAGCGTCCTTCGAGAGCTACTGCCATACTGGCAATATCAACCTTTACCAGGAGATCATCTGGAAGGTAGGTTGCAAAATCTGCATACACAGCTTGTTCGGTCTTATTTTTGGCCCCTGACTCGGTAAAGCGTGCTGCTATGAGGTCGTCTGTATTTTCGCTGCTTACCTTTTCTCGGAAGCTGTCAGTGTAGAGAGCTTTTTTTTGTTCATCGGTAAAATAGGAGGTGTAAGTCATATAACGCTTTCGATAATCCTGGGAAAGCGTTCGGGAGAATCTTGAGGCTCGTTCGAAGAGATCTGTTTGTATTTTTGAGGCAAGAAAGGCGGTGAGTGGCTGCAGAATGATCCGATTAAGGGTATCAAACCCTTCAAGCCAGGTAGAAATACGAAACGCGCTATAACGACTGTAGCCAGCGAAGTTTTCGTCTCCACCGTCACCATTTAAGGCGACTGTGACGTGGCTTCTGGTGAGTTTGCTTACGTAGTAGGTAGGGAGAGCGCTGGAATCAGCAAACGGTTCTTCGTAGTGACGAACCAAAAGAGGGAGGACTTCGATAGCCTTAGGCTCGACAATGAATTCTGTGTGATCTGTTTTGAACTTCTCTGCGATCATTTTTGCATACTTCAACTCATTCCACTTTTCTTCCTTAAATCCGATAGAAAAAGTTTTTACAGGTGTATCGGTATGCTTACTCATGAAGGCAACAATAGCGCTTGAATCGACTCCACCAGAAAGAAAAGCGCCTAGAGGAACGTCTGAAATCATACGGAGCTTTACGGACTCTTCTAGCTTTTCGCGAATCAATTTCCCCCACTGCTTATCGGAAAGAGTGTCTTTTTTTGAGTAATCAAGCTTCCAATAGCATTTTTTTTCGACAGCCTTTGTTTTGAGATCGATGAAAAGATAGTGTGCTGGCTCGAGTTTCTGTATATTTTTGAACCCGGTCAGTGGCGCCGGACAATACTGCAAAGTAAGGTAGTGGTGGATAGCAGTGTAATCTGGTTCTTTTGTGTATTCAGGCTGAGTCAAGATAGCCTTGAGCTCAGAAGCAAAAAGAAAGACGTTGTCGTCTAAGTAGTATTTAAATGGTTTTTTTCCAGCGCGGTCTCTGGCACAAAAAAGTGTTCCTTCTACGGAGTCGTAGAGAGCGAAAGCGAACATACCTCGCAGATGAGCGAGGCATTCTTTTCCATATTTGGCGTAGAGAGCGAGGATGACCTCCGTGTCGGACTGTGAATGGAAAACATAACCCTCTTTGAGGAGTGCTTCTCGCTTCTCTTGAAAATTATAGATTTCTCCGTTAAAAACGATAAAATACCGATCAAGATATGATTTCGGCTGATGTCCTCCAGGTGAGAGGTCTATAATAGCGAGGCGCTGATGTCCGAATCCTACGGTCTCGTCTTCTGAAATATAGATTCCTCTATCATCTGGTCCGCGATGCTGTATGGCTTCACTCATTTCAGAAATAGCCTGCTCGCTAACCTTCTGTGAAGTAAATGAAGCTTTGCCTACTATGCCACACATATCTTTATACGTTTTTGCTGTTGAAAATCTTCAGGTATTCTTCTGCCGTTTTTTCCCAGTCAAACCTATCTTTTACCGCTTCAAAGGCTTTTGCGCCAGAGGTGATCCGCACATTGGAATCAGAGGCAAAAAGGGAAAGCTTTTCCGTGAGTTGAGGGATGTTTTTTGGTTCGACTAAGAAACCATCACCATCACCATTTATAATTTCTTTGGTTCCTCCGACAATCGTTGCAATAATAGCTTTTTGGCAAAATGCTGCTTCGATAACAGAGGTAGGTATGCCCTCAGTATAGCTTGGGTTTACAAAAATATCGAATGCTTTCAAAAGGGACATAGCTTCCCGAAAACTCTTGTGTCCGAAAAAGTATACTGAAGTTTCTATTTGTAGTTTTTCTGCGAGTTTTTCAAGAGAGGCTTTCTCTGGTCCGTCGCCTACAATGACACAGACACAGTCATTTCTTTTGAGGGCGGCAAAAGCATACAAGAGATCGGAAACGCCTTTCCCGCTGATAAGTCTTCCGACAAAACCAATAATAATTTTCCCCTTTGTCATGGTTCGAAGTGCTTCATCTGGTTTTAGGAGTATCAAATCTTTACTTTCTACGCCTCGATATATAACCTGACACGAACTGTTTTTTGCGAGTCGATGCACAAAGTTACACGAAGCCTGGGAGTTTGCGATGAGGGTATCTGCGTGTTGAAGAATAAACTTTCCAAAGGTACGGTCGTAGAATTCGCCTATTTTTGTGACGGTCTTACTTTTGAATTGGGCGAAATCAGAGCCGTGTTCAATATGAACCCAGCGAAGCTTCTTTTTTCGGGCGAAGGAACCTGCCATGAGTGACGGAAAGAAGAAGCGCGTCCGGGATATCACAAGATCGTATTCTTTTTCGGAAAGGAGTTTGTGCCATATTTCCCAAAACTCTTTTTTCCAAAACTTTGGAACAGGGTAGTTATGAATAAGTTCGAAAGCAGGGAAGCGGATTACGGAGACTCCTCCATATAGCATCTCGCTTTTTGGAGATGTTTCTGGTAAATGTGGCGTAAAAACAGTTATAGAACCACCTTTCTTTGAGAGGTGTTTGTTAAATTCGTCACTGTGACTTTCGAGTCCTCCAATGTGTGGGGGGTAATACGGTGAAAAAACAAGTATTTTCATAAGCTATCTTTTAAGAACTTCCCAGATAACAACCTCGTCTTCTGGGAGTGTGTAGACTCGTTGAAAGCGGTCAGGATACTGATCGAATACAAGCGTTGCGACACCATTCGCGTCTTCTGTCTGAAAATATGGACGGTTTGCGTATGGATTGAGTTCGCTTGGTTTTGCGTAGTAAATGTAGACAGATTTTTCATTTAAAGATGTGGTAGTAATGTAGGATCGGAAAGTATTTTCAAGTTGGATAATTTGTTCATGAAGAATATCAAGCTGAGTAATGGCAGAGTCGACATTTGATTCGAGATTTGTTTTTTTGAGCCCTTGGATATTTTGAGAAATAGAGGTAACGAGTTCGCTCTGGTCTTTCTCAAATCCCTCAATCGTTTTTGGATGCACAGGAGAGATTTTGTTGAAGATGTGTATGTCACTATAAAAATACGGATTGGTTATATCAACGGCCTCAGTATGCGCGTATACCTTGAGGATGGTCCAGTGACCATGAGAAAGAAGTACTTTTTGTTCAGGAAGATGTTTTTTGATCCAGAGAGTAGATTCTACTTGGGCGGGAGTAACGAGATATTTCTTGAGTGAATTTATGTAGAGTGCAGCCCCCGTATTGGCTAGGAATGCGACGAGAAGCAGGAGAGAGAATAGAGTTGTTTTTTTGGGTTGGTATTTGATGAGCGTTATGAGAAATATGAGGAGGGTGATTCCTGCGAAGCCCCAGGCTCTTTCGGGAAGGAGGGCTATATTGAGAAATCTTGGAAGAAGCTCGGCAATAGCGAAGAAGAGCAGAAAAAGGCTTCCGAGGACGCAGATTTCTTTTTGATTCCGATTTTCTCTCCACCAAGTATTCCGAGATCGCGCATAAGCAAGAAATGCTATGAGGGCGATGAGTGCCAGAATGATGACCGGTCCAACGTAGAAAGCGTAGTATTTGAGTACACCCATCCAGTTGCCCCAACCGACAGCTCGTCCATCTATGTTGATGAAGCGAATAGGAAAGGTGAAGTTGGTGTCTAGGGTTACTATGCGTTCAATGATGCGCTTCATCCAATTCAGAAAGAAGCCGTAGAGATTAACGAGTACGGGGAGATTATAGAAAAGAATAATAACGAAGAGAATGCCGGCGAACCAGTGTTCCGAGATTTTCTTCAGAAGGATACGGTGATAAGAGAGGAGCGTTACTGTGATCCAGGGAAGAAAGAAAATAGCAGCAATTTCATGGTAGGAGTAGGCAAGGAAGATGGTAACTCCTGATAAAAAATAAAAGAAGTCTTTTTTTACAAGCCAGGCGTACGTAATGAAAAAGAGAAAGAAAATGATACATGTATTAATGAGCGCTTGAGGGATAGAAGAAAGAGAATAAAGAATAAGTGAAGGGCTTGAAAGAGGAATAAGAAACACAATGGATTGCTGGAGCCTGTTCGATAGGGTGCGTGCAACAAGGGCTGCTGGTATGAGAGCGAGTATGCTCAAGATTGGCAGAATATATTTAAAGAAGGCGTAGAAATCAATTCCAGCGGTATTTTGAAAGATGTAGGCAAACGATGAAAAAAGAGGGCGGTGCATTTGAATCGGCGTCAAAGAGCCACTGTTCATTTCTGGTTGAAGTTTGACGAGCCAATAGTAAGGATCGCTATCTGGAAGTGGGTAGTATGCGCTTACTACCAGGAAAATAAGTGCTGCATAGAGAATGAAGGCGCCGAGAAGAGGGAGGAGGATATTGGTCTTCAGAAAGTTTTTGTACGAAATATTTTCTAAAGAAAAAGGAGCAAGTATTATGGCGAATAGAAAGATGAACAGAGTATTCAGCAGGGGCAGTTCTGTAAAAATATTTCCTACGAGAGAGTATTCGAGAGTAAGAAGAAGCGGGGGAAGAAGAAGCGAAAGGATAGTAGCTATACTGAGTCTTTCCAGAAAATCAAATTTCTGTTTGGAGAGCTTCTCGAGAATGCTTGTAGCGTTTATACCGAAAAGAGGGAGTGCAACAAAGAGGATGAGAAGCGAAAATCCGAATTGAATGCTAGGGATAGAGAGAAAAGTTTCCGGCAAAAAAGAAAGAATACAGTATATTCCAAAAGGGATGCTATTTAACCAAAATAATAAACCAAACCTTCCTGTCTTATTTTCCATCTTCTTGGATCCCATCGAGGGTTTTTTTTCTTGTGAGGACAGTGAGTTGTTGTTCCAGGCGCTCAATAGCAGAAAGGAGCTTGAAAACCATAAGGAAGAGCAGAAGGAACCCAGCGAGTATAACAGCGTTTATATTATCTTCGATACCGATAATATCGGCTACGAAATTTGTAACCTTTGGAAAGGCAACCACTATTGCCATGCCACCCCAGACTATGATTCGGACAGCGAGTTTCAACAAGGTCTGGCCACTCAGCTCCGAACGAAACTTTCGAATGCCTTGAATAATCATGGCGACCGCTAATACGATAATAACAATTTGATAGAGTGCGAGAGTCATAAGTAAAAAATTAAGAAATTATGCTCCAGATTATCTTATAGAGGGTCTTTATACCGTTTACAACGTTTTGTTTGTGTACTTTTCCCATTGAGTATTCAGTATAGCGCACTTCAATAGGGACCTCTGTGAAGCTGAGCTTATGAGTATGTATTTCCCGTATAACCTCGCTATCATATTCGTAGCGGTCGGTTTTCGTATCGATACAGTCTGCGGCTTTTCGGGAATAAGCCCGAAAACCTGACTGACTGTCTGATACCCATAAACCATAGAAATACCAGGTAAAGGCGTTTCCAATATAGTTTGCAATAATTTTATACCAAGGCATTCCCTTTGGATGAAGAAGTCTCGTACCAAGGACAACATCTACCGCTCCTTCTTGTATGGGACGTATAAGGTTTTCTATATCTTTTGGATTATGTTGTCCATCTCCATCCAGAGTGACGATAATATCGGCCCCGAGAATTTTTGCTGCTTCGATACCTGTTTTTGTAGCTGCTCCCTTACCACGGTTTAACGGGTGGCGGAAGACTTTTACTCCAGACACCTTTCTTGCTTGAGCTGCTGTATCATCAGCGCTCCCATCATCCACGACAATAATATTTCGGTATCCGGCGGACTGGATCTCGCCGAGAACCTCTCTGATTACCTTTCCTTCGTTATAGGCTGCAATAATGATCCACATACGTTTATGTATTGAGAATGTCATATTTTCCAGAAAAATCGTTCATACGTATCTTGAGGAGCGAAAAAAACATATTCAATGAATCCTGGAAGGGCTTTACGTTTGTCGCGCGCAAGTCTTTTTTGATGTGAACAGGTAAAACAGAAACCCTCATATTATCTTTTCGTGCCAGAAAGAGTATCTCTGCATCAAAGGCGAATCGACTTACGGTAAGAAGGGGGAAGATTCTTAATGCGGCAGTGCGTCGAAAGAGTTTGAATCCGCATTGAGTGTCTGAGAATTCAAAATTTCCCAAAATGAGTATTTGGAGAATATAAAAGCTTCTGGCGAGGAGTGTCCGGTACCATTTTGTCGGTTCTTCAAACTTTGATCCAGATGCGAGGCGCGATGCAATAACGATATCCGAAGCGTCAAGGGCAGAGAAAAAGGCAGATACTTCTTCTATGGGAATAGTAAGATCAGCATCAATAAAGAGTACAGATTCATATTTTGAGGCGAGGACACCTTGTTTTACAGCGAACCCTTTTCCGTGATTCTGTTTTAAGCATATGAGAACCAAGGGAATCTCAGGTTGAGCATTTCCAAATTCACGCACTTTTTCTTCTGTGGTATCTGGACTGCCGTCGATAACGACTATAATTTCGAATCTTTCGAAATGTTGTTTGAGGTATCTATAAAGGACAAGCAGTGTCGTTTGTATGACATCGGCTTCTTTATAGCAGGGAACAATGACTGAAATTTCTGGTTTAAGCATAGAGAAGGTATTGAAAGAAAGGTTTTTTCGAAAGCACCTCTGCCTTGGCCATTCATTCTCCTTTGGTAAATCTTCAGGCTAGTATACCAGGAAAATCAAGGCTTTTCAAAGCCCTGAAAGTATTGTCGAAATCAATAGAAAAGGGTACTATGGATACAATTATTGCAAATATGTGTCTATGTTAGAGAATCAGCCGTACCTATCAATTATTGTCCCTCTCTATAACGAGGAGGGGAATGTCCGGGAACTTCACAGAAAGATCCATGAGGCACTCGAGAAGGTAGGAAAGTCTTACGAGATTATCTTTATAGATGATGGCTCGAAGGATAAAACACTTGAAGAAGCGAAGGGGCTCTCACCACTTCGTCTTATTGTGTTTCGCAAAAATTTTGGTCAGACAGCGGCTTTTGATGCGGGTATTAAAGCAGCTCGTGGAGAAATTGTTATTACCATGGACGGTGATTTGCAGAATGATCCAGCCGACATCCCTTTATTACTAGCAGAGATGGACAAGGGATATGATGTTGTCTCTGGTTGGAGACACAAGCGTCAGGATCCATGGAGCAAAAAGATTCCCTCCCGTATTGCGAACTTTCTTCGAAAGATGCTGATCCATGACAACATCCATGATTCTGGATGTAGCTTGAAGGCATACCGAAGAGAATGTTTTCAGGATGTAGATCTTTTTGGCGAGATGCATCGTTTTATTCCGGCTATTTTGCAACTCGATGGTTTCCGGGTTTCAGAGGTAAAGGTTTCGCACTATCCGCGTATTCATGGGGTAACTAAGTACAATTGGAAGCGTGGTATCAAGGGATTTGTAGATATGATCTCCATTTGGTTTTGGCGCAAGTATTCGTACCGTCCAATACATCTTTTTGGAGGTGGAGGAGTATTGCTGTCTGTGATCGGATCAGGCTTGCTTGGCTGGATGGCAGTAGAGAAGATTTTCTTTGGTGCTGCTCTTACGCAGAGAATCTGGCCGATGATGGGCGTCTTCTTTATTCTTATGGGAGTTCAGCTCTTTGTAGCAGGGCTTCTTGCGGATATCATGGTCCGCAATTACTATCATTCGCGCAACCGAATGAATTACACTGTTCGTGAAGTAAAGGAACAATAAGGAGGAGTTGAAAAAAAGGAGGGGATAATTTGTTTGTGTGAGAAAAATGAAAATTCATCGCGGTAATTTTGAAAGTAATCTCTTGTTTTTAGACGAAACAGGACTTCTGGATACTCCAAAACGGATTTTGGAAATTGGTGCAGGGCGAGGGGTGCTTACTCGGGTCTTGAAAGACCGAGGGCATCAAATTATTGGCACAGAGATTAACCATGAATACATTGCGTTTGCCAAGGAGGAGAACGATGTCGATCTCGTTTTTACAAATGTCGAAACAACCGACTTGCCGTTTCCTGATAAGAGCTTTGATTTTGTCATAAGCTTTGATGTTTTTGAGCATATTCCAGATAGCGATGCGCATCTCAAAGAAGTGTCTCGTGTTTTGGCGCCAGGAGGAAGCTATCTTCTCTGTACGCCAAATAAGCTTACTAATGTTCCATTTGAAATTTTGAAGGAAAAAAGCCTGACAAAGTATAAGGAATATCATATTGCTCTTCACACGTTTTGGGGATTGAAGAAGCGATTGCAGAAGAATGGGTATCAAACGTCTTTTGTATCAATTCCCTTAGTCACTCCGTATTTTATCGATAAGATGAGGCGATACACAGGGAGTGTTGGTGTTTTCTTGGTTCATATATTGAAACCAGATGCTTGGCCACAGTTTTTGAAAACGAATTTTTACGTTGTTGCGAAAAAGCAAGAGGAAGTGTAAAGAGTAACAAAAGTCTCTATGAAACTCGCATTTATCGGTACTGGATATGTAGGGCTCGTTACAGGTGTCTGTATGGCAGAGTTAGGACACACTGTTGTGTGTGCTGATATTGATACTCGTAAGATCGCTCTTTTGAAACGTGGGGTGATGCCAATTTATGAAATGGGACTGGAGGATTTAGTAGAGAAAAATGTGTCTGAAGGGAGGCTAACTTTTACGACTTCTATTAGTAAAGCTATTAAGGAGTCAGATGTTGTTTTTAGTGCAGTTGGTACGCCTGAGGATAAAAAGACTGGGAAAGCAGATCTGCAGTATGTGTATACTGTCGCAGAAACATTTGCCAAAAATCTCAATAATTACAAAATCTTGGTTAATAAGTCTACGGTTCCAGTGGGAACGGCAGATAAGTGTCGAGATATCATCCTTCATGCGAGTAAAGGTGCGAAAGAATTTGATGTTGTCTCTAACCCAGAATTTTTGCGAGAAGGAGCAGCTATCAAAGATTTTTTGAATCCTGATCGAGTGGTTGTTGGAGTGGCTTCGGAAAAAGCCAAAGTAGCTATGGAAAAGATTTATCGTCCGATAGCGCGAGCAGGACGGCCGGTTATCGTGACGGATATTCGAAGTGCCGAGCTTATCAAGTATGCTTCGAATGCTTTTTTGGCAACCAAGATTACTTTTATCAATGAGATAGCGAATTTTTGCGAGAAGACCGGAGCGAATGTAAAAGAGGTAGCCAAGGGGATGGGGGCAGATAGTAGAATCGGTTCTCGCTTTTTGTATGCGGGTATTGGTTATGGTGGATCATGCTTTCCCAAGGACGTGCAGGCTCTTATTGAAACGGGCAAGGAATATGGGCATAAGTTTCAGATTATTGAATCCGCAGACAAGGTCAATGATGCTCAGAAATTGCGTCCCATTACATTTTTGAAGAAACATTTTAAAAGCTTGAAAGGAAAGAAAATTGCGGTATGGGGACTCTCTTTCAAGCCACGGACAGATGATGTACGCGAGGCTCCAGCTCTCTATGTTATAGATGCTCTCCTTCAGGCTGGTGCCCGAATTATAGCCTTTGATCCGGTGGCTGAAGAGGCTTTTAAAGAGGCTTTTTCCGATAAACGAGTGAAGTATGCGAAGAATGCATATGCTGCAACAGAAGATGCTGATGCGCTTTTGGTAATGACTGAATGGGACGAGTTTCGGAGTGCTGAGTATTCGGAGTTGGCCTCTCGGATGAAGAATCGGGTAATTGTTGATGGACGGAATATTTTTGAACGGAAAGAAGCAGAGGCAGAAGGATTTGTATATTACGGTATTGGAGTATAGGGTCTTTTGTACAAAGTCGTACCTATGAAAATTTTGTTTCTCAATTATGAGTACCCACCTCTTGGAGGTGGGGCGGGTGTCGCTACCGAAGCGATTCTCAATGAGTGGAAAGACGCTCCGGATTTTGAAGTGCATTTGGTGACGTCAGCTGTTTCGGGAAAGTACGAAAAAGCGCAACTTGGCACCTCTGTTTTTGTTCACCGACTTCCTATTGGAAAGAATTCATCTAAGCTCCATTCGCAGTCTTCTCGTGAACTGATTGCTTATTACTTTGCAGCACTTTTTTTCTTACCAGGTTTTATACTCCGAGAACAGAAGAAAGGGAAATTTGATGCAACACTCGCATTTTTTACGGTACCATGTGCAGCGTTGGCCTTTATAGTGAGTGTGTTTTTTCGTATTCCTTATGTGGTATCGCTTCGTGGAGCAGATGTTCCGGGGTTTAGCGAAAAGTACGATAAGCTCTATTTCTTTCTTAAGCCGGTTATTGTGTTCTTGTGGAAAAAAGCCCAAGGAGTAATACCGAATAGCAAAGGGATTCAAAGCCTTGCTTTGCAAACCAATCCAAAGCAGGCAATGCAGATTATTGAAAATGGTATTGATACAGATTTCTTTAAACCAGGAGAAGCCCCAAAGCCTGCGTCTCCTTTTGTGTTTATTTCTACTTCGCGTCTCACGAAGCGGAAAAGGATTGACACTTTGATTCGTGCTTTTGCTCGAGCATCCAAGAAAACCAGCGTCTCATTGGAACTGTGTGTTATTAGTGATGGAGAGGAAAAGGAAGCGTTGCAAGCCTTAGCAAAAGAACTTGGAGTAGGGGGAACAGTGAAGTTTCTGGGTCGAGTAGACCGAAAAGAATATCCGGAAATATATGCCCGAGCGCATGTTTTTGTACTCCCTTCGAAGAATGAAGGAATGAGTAATTCGGCTTTGGAGGCACTTTCGTTTGGGTTACCACTCATTGTTTCACGAACTGGAGGTATGGAAGAGATAGTTACTCACGAAAAGAACGGTCTCTATGTTGATCCGACTGACACCGAAGAATTTTCTCAAGCACTCCTTCGTCTTGTGAAAGAATCCGAGCTTCGAGAAGAAATGTCCAAAGAAAGCAGGAAGCGCGCTTTGGAGCGGAGCTGGGGAAAGACCGCTTTGCAATTTAAGAATATTTTGGAAGGAGTGAGCCATAAGAAGATATGAAAAAACACCTCTTTACTTTTTTAAAGGTATCCGTGACACTCGGGCTTTCGCTCTGGCTTATTTTCTCTTTGGATTGGCGTGAGGTAGTGACGCATCTCTCTGGCATCAGGATAGAATATATCTTCTTGTATATTTTAATGCAGATCCTTGGAAATATTATCTCTTCACGGAAGTGGCAGGTTATTGCTCTGTATAAAAATATCTCCTTTTCTTTACGAGACGGGTTTTTTACCTATATTACCGGAGCCTTCATTAATAACTTTCTGCCTTCGACTATTGGAGGCGATACGTATCGGGCAATGTGGCTTGCGAAGCGTTCTGGTCGCCGGTTTGCTTCGATTTCTACTGTTGTCTTTGATCGGTTTATTGGATTCTGGACGCTCGCGCTTCTCGCTTTGATTTTGGGATATTTTTTGTTGCCGTATTTGCCAACCTATCTTCCAGGAGACTTTTCGCTCATGACACTTTCTTTGCTGACGTTTGCTGCGATTGCGCTCTATTTTGGTCTGACATTTGTGTATTGGCAACCATGGTTTCAGAAGCTCCTGCTTCTTATTCCCAGTCGCAGAATTCGCAGTCTGCTAGAGGAAATACATTCATTTAGTAAGCGAGATATCTGGTTTCGAGCGAGTGCTTGGTCGGCACTCTTTGCTTTTGTTGGTATAGGGCTGTCCAATCGTTTTTTGTTTTCTTCTTTGGGAGTAGAGGTCCCGCTTTTGCCGTATCTTGCCTGTATTTTTTCTATCGCTATCGTGATTAGTGCTCCGATTACTATTAACAACATCGGGGTGAAAGAGTGGGCATACGCTTTTTTCTTTACCATGATTGGTATCGATTTTGAAGTAGCGGTTGTTGCTTCGCTTTTGTCTCGTTTTATTCAAACCTTTATTTCTTTCATTGCGTTACCGCATTATCTTTCTTCTCGGGAGAAAGAAAAAAGCCTCCGCGAGGAGGCTTTGGAGCCGAAAGAAATTCTTTCTTAGTCTTTTTTCTTTGGAAAGGCGAACGCTTTGACGAAGTGTGACGAGCGACCATTGATATACACGGCAAAGGCCGGATCGTTTCTATCGTAGTAGGTGTGAATAGGAATGGTGGTCGGATCTTTTTCTACCTTGGAACGAAGCATACCGGTCGTTCTGTTTTTCCGCACAGAGGAGACAACGATATAGTCGTAATTGTAACTATGGAGGGCGTAAGAATCGAATCCGCGCTCACAGTTCCCAACGAAGAATTTACAGACACCATCTTTGTCTGTCCATATTTTAAGTTTTTCAGCGTTCGGGAGGCTATTGAGTATCTTGGCTATCTCATAGCTTCCAGGGCCCATATCTTTGAGATCCAATGAATAAGCCTTTGGAAGGAGCGAAGAGGCATAGCTCAGTGGAAAAGGGGTGAGGAAAAGCGATGCAAAGCCAGAGAGGCCGATAAGGAGTACAAACACATTAAAGGGGACTTTGTGAAGCAAAGAGAAGCGCTTTTGAAGCATTGAGAAGCCTTCTGTTAAGGCGATACCCGAGATGATAGCGGCTACTGGGAAAAGCATGATTTGATAACGGACAGTTGAGGCAACGCCGTTAATGCTGCTTCCGATATAGTAGAGGAAGATAAAGAGTAGAAGGTAGAGTGAGAGTCGTAACGCTTGTGATTCGTAGAAGTTTTTTCGGAGGAAGAAAAAAGGAGAGACAATGAGTCCAAGGAGCATCACCGGAATAATCGCAAAGACAAAGGGGTAGAAGTTGGTGAGGAACACTCCAAAGTAGTCGCTATGGAGGAGAATGTTTTTTGGAGAAGAAAGAAGGCGCATGAAGTCATAGAAATACATCCCACTCCAAGTGTTTCCGAGGGTAAAGAGAATAGCCCCCAAGAAGACTGTACCGAAGAAAAGAGCTAACGCCTGTTTCCATCCAGAAAAGAATTGCAAAATAATTTTCAGGAAGCGTGTCTTATTGAGCCACTGGTCGAGGATAATAAGGCCCAAGAGTACCAAGAAAAGAGGTGCTACTTTTTCAAAAGCCTGACTCATAAGAGTAGACTCGAGAAGTTGCAGAGGATTAATCCATACTGCTGGCATGAGGCAGTAAAATGTTGTGAGAGCGAAGAATACAATGAAAGCGAGATGTCCAAGGGCTCGTTTTATGTACAGGGAAACATCTTGCTTTGTTATTTTTGGATGGTATAGGTATTCGAGAAAAATGAGAGCAATGAGGTATACGATAGCGATGTTGGCGACATATTTGGTAAGAAGAGCGAGTCCAAGAAATATTCCTGAAAAAACAATATAGCGGAAACGGTCGCTTTTTTGGTAGAGGAGATAGGAAAGAAGGGAAAGGGGAGTAAAGATCCAGAGAAGCGAATCTGGGTTGATAATCTTGGAAATACCAATGAGGACTGGAGAGGTGGCTATGAGCGCGTAGCTTATAAGAGCGCTTTTCTTTCCAATGAGACCTTCAAGGAAGAAGTAAAACAATGGTAAAAGAAGCGTGATAGCGAGAAGAAGAGGGAAGCGGTATGCGAAGTAAAAGCTCTCGATGTTTGGTGAAGCATGAAAGAGCGGACCCTCAAATTTTGTGTCATCGAATTCTTTGGCTGGTTTGAAGAAGAGTCCTGGGCCAGTGAGTATAGCTACCGTGACGCCTGGTTTGTCGCTGACGTTTGTTTTTCGCCAGTTCTGGTCTTCTATATTGGCCCAGTAACGATTAATGCGTCCATCGAGCCAGAGGGGTTCATCAACAGCCGCGTATTTGGTGAGTTTATTGAGGCCAAAACCAAAGAAAATAAGAGTAAATATCGCAACGAGCCCGAGAGTGACGAGGCCTTGTTTTTTGATCCATGAAATAAGTGAGAGAGGTGCTTCTTTTTCGGTTGCGTATGCACGCTCATTCTTTGCAAAGTGAAGAGAAAAGAGAATACCAGTAAGAATTACTGAGAGCCCAAGTATGAGCCAGAAGAAGTAGTGAAAATTGTTTGACTGAGATAATCCATAACCAAGCAAAATGAGGCTTGGAGCAAAGAGAAGAAGAAAAGTGCGGACTTCTCTTTGCCACTGGAATTTTTTTGTAAAAAAAGCGATAGCGCCAACTGAAAGTACGATGAGTATCAAAAAGCCAGCATAGAAAAAATCATTGGAGAGCCCTATGCGAAGAAAAGAGAGGGATTTTGCCTGGAGGGCTACGAAAAAGAGCGTGTTAAGAACACAGAGAAATGACAAAAGGCCATATGTGGCCTTTTGAGGAGACGAGAAGAAGCGGTGCATAGAGTTCTTTGCTTAAAAGGAAAAATCATTTAAAATAAAGGAGAAGACCAGGGCCTTGTGCCTCTATTTTAATTCAGGTAAAAGAAAAAAGAAAGTGCCAAAACTCTCCCAAAAAAACGCAGTTTTTCTTGTTTTGATTCTTATTGTAGCGTTTGGTTTTTTCTTGCGTGCCTATCATTTTTCCGATTGGCTTCACTTTGAGCTCGATCAGGCACGGGATGCTCGTGTTATTGATGCTGCTCTTTCCGGGGGACCCGGAGAATTAACACTCCTCGGACCCAAAGCCGGAGGGACGTTTCTTCGGTTGGCTCCAGGATTTTATTATCTCCAGTATGTGAGTGGTATTATTTTTGGCGGCACACCAAGTGGTATTGCAATGGTCGTTTTGATTCTTTCGGTTCTTTCTATTCCACTTTTCTATTTTCTGAGTCGCTGGTTCTTTTCAGAATGGATCTCTCTCGGACTCACGCTCCTTTTTGCAGCCTCTCCTTTTATGGTGATGTATGGGCGTTTTGCATGGAATCCAAATTTGATTCCTTTTTTTACACTCCTTGGGTTCTACGCGCTTCTTCGGGCGGTAGATGGTGCTGAAAAACGGAAGAATCTTTGGTTTTTGGTAGCAGCTTTTGGTATAACAGCCGCAACCCACTTTCACTTCTTGGCTTTTCTTGCTCTACCAACGATTACGGTGCTTTTCTTGGCTCTCAGACGACCAAAGATTGCCTGGCAGGCATGGGTTGGGGCAGTCTGTATCGTGTTTGTCCTTTATCTCCCAATGGTACTCAATGATATCGAGACAAACGGAGCAAACGTGAAAGAATTTTTTGGGGCTATTGGAGAAAAGTCTACCAAGGAGGACCATACTCTTCTGGAAAAAGGTATCCGAGATGTTTCGGAGCATGCTCTCGCTTCTATTGTTGTCACCACTGGATTTGAAGGAGCGACATTCCCCAGTTTTTCTTTTGATGGCAAGCGTCCAGTTCCATGGTTCTGTGATGCCAGTTGTGACAAAGGAAAGTGGTATGGAGCTGC
>JBBTWC010000008.1:45253-59921 GCA_038062975.1 Patescibacteria group bacterium
GCTATTCAGGCGGAGCGTCAGGACTTTACGATTCCAGAGAAAAAAGAGAATTCCAAAGCGCCAGCACGGTATACTTGGAATCAGTTTTTTGAGCGGAACTCTTCCCAGGGAGCTTTAGGAGATTCATTGGAAGAAATCGAAGATGCAGCAACAGATAATTAGGATACAAGTATAGTCATATGCAATTGACTTGGAAAAAAACATGGAGCCTTCTTTTTTTTATCGTACTGCTTGGGGCAGGACTACGTTTTTTTGATCTTGGCGGAAATTCTTTTGTAGCAGATGAGTTTCTGGATATCAATTCGAGTTATGGGTACTTTAAGACAGGGGAGTGGAAGGCTTGGGACTTTAACTTCGACCAACCAGCCTCGATGAATCAAAACGACGCTCGAGATGAGCGAGCCTTTTTGTATAAATGGCAGGTTGCTCAGTTATTTCATTTCTTACCGCCAACAGAAGGGACAGCTCGTTCAGTAAGTGCTTTGTGGGGTGTATTTACTATCCTTTTGATGTTTTGGGCAGGGTGGTTTTATACGAAAAAGAAAACTATCGGTTTACTGTCTGCCTTTTTGTTTGCCGTGAGTGTTAGCGCTCTTATCTTTGACCGCCGGCTTCGCATGTACGCAATGTTTACGCCTGTATACCTTGCGTTTGCTACCACCTTGTTTGCTTTTTTTGAATGTAAGTATCAGGGAAAGATACAAATATTTCAAAAGGCCTGGGAGAGATTGGGTGTAAATGTGCTCTATCTTATTCCCGTAGGAGTGCTTGGTGGAATGAGTCTGTATCTCCACTTGTTGTCTGCAAATATTGTTCCGGTGGTAGCTGTGTACTTTTTTGTACTTGCCCTTTTGGCTTGGAAACGAGGCGAAGGTTTAAAGAATAAATATGCGGTATTGTTTGGAGTGGGTGCAGTTGCAACTATTCTCTTTCTGATATTCCTTCCGGATATGGCCAAGCAGTTTACGAAAGAAGTGACATTGTTTGATAATCACTATTCATACTTTGGATATATTCTTACAGACTTTGCGCACCCATTTTTCGGAGCCATCCTTGGCCTCTTCGGTGCTTGGTTTCTGGCAAAGAAGTTGGATCGTCCCAAAGCGAGTCTCTGGCTTCTGCTTTCGGTAGTGGTTCCTCTTGTTCTCTCGGTATGGTTTTGGCGGAGAAATGCTGGACCACAGTACATTTTCTTCGCGCAGAGTTTCCTTTTGATTCTTTCCTCTATCGGTGTTTTTGGGATACT
The DNA here is from genome assembly GCA_038062975.1 of Patescibacteria group bacterium. Lineage (GTDB taxonomy): Bacteria > Patescibacteriota > Minisyncoccia > Moranbacterales > UBA1568 > UBA1568. The sequence goes on from JBBTWC010000008.1 coordinate 46,500, forward strand.
GAGGATAGCGAAAGAAAAATTTCCACGTATAAAAAAGAGAGCCTTCTTTATTACCTTGGCCTTGGCTATTCTGCTCCTTCCGCAGTATGGGTATTTCTTCCAAGAGAATAATACCTATCACGAAACTACTTCTGGAGAAAATCCAAATTATCGAAAAATTTTTGCGTATTTCAAGAAGAATAAAGAGGCAGGAGAGGTGCTTATTACTCGGAATTTCCGCAATTATTATTTTGCCAAGAGTGAAGTGCAGGTATATGACTTTGGCGGAGAGCTTTCAAAGAGTAAGTTTTCCGTTGCAGAATTACAGGCTATTGTTTCCGAGCATCCAAAAGGCTGGCTCATTGTTTCAGAGAATGACTACGATTATATTTCCAATGAAGCAGAAGCCTATTTTAAAGAGAATTTCACACGTGTCAGTAATTCTCAGGTCAGGGGTCCTATCGAAATCTATCGCTGGTAGTTGCTCTTTATGAAACAGCACTCACAGGAAGATTCCAGGGAGAAAAAAATAAAGAAAGATATGAAGTATCAATTCTCAGTGAAGAAGGGATGGGTTCTTGCTGTCCTGGTTCTTTTGGGCACCCTTCTTTCATTTCTTGGCGTTGCTCTCTCTGCTGAGCAAGTAATCCGATCACGCGCCACAGAAGAGGGGAGTTTGCTTAAAATTGGATTTACGACGGACTGGGAATACGGAAGTCGGACGAGGTTGAATCATAAACTCACGAACAAGGCGCCAGAACTTCTTAAGGAAGTCGTACGCCACTTTAATGAAGAATCTAAACCCGATATTATTGTCGGCGGAGGAGATTATATCGAAGGCTCAAATGTTCGTGAGGCAACAGCTCTCCGACAACTTCAAGATATTGTAGCGATATTCCAGACTGTTCACGCTCCAGTACTCTATACTGTTGGGAATCATGATATGCGCTCACTGACCAAGGATCAAGTGAAAGAAATATTGGGTATAGAGGAAGCGCATAGCTTCCGTGATATTGGAGATTGGCGTATTGTTGTACTCGATACAAACTTTAATTTTGATGAAACCGATCGAGCAAAGAAGAATTATGTTACCGGGTATGTGAGTAAGGAGGAGCTCCAGTGGCTTGATCAGGTGCTTGCGACCGACCGGCCAACGGTTATTTTTTCGCACCACAGCATCTACTTTACACAAGATGATGGTGGAGACGGAACACACCTTACAAACAATATTATGAATAGTGCAGAGGTACGAGCTGTTCTCGAATCCCATCCAAATGTCCTTGCTGCTTTTGCTGGGCACACTCCGCGCGCACAGCATGCAGAGTACAACGGTATCCATTATTTTGTGACCGATACTCTGGTGCACGATCTTGCTTTAGGAGCTTTTTCTGATATTGAACTTCGTTATAATAGTTTTTCTTCGAAGGCAGAAATCAGTTTTCACCAATACGGTCTACAAGAAGAAACATATACAGTGGTTTCTTGGATGCGACGTGATATACAAGAAAACAACCGATACATGCTGTATCAGTATCTTGCAGAAAGAAATCCGTTTAAGAAGTAGTCTGTTTTTTCGCGAAGAGCTTCAAGAAGGGGGCGATGTCTTCGTTGGTGAGCGCACCCGTTATTTTGAGGAATACAAAGTAAAGACAGAAGAGGATTGTTCCCGAAAAGAGGAAGCTATACACTCCTCCTGGAAGGAACATGGAGAAAAAAACAAGCAGCGCGGCCCCGACAAGAGAAAGTCCAAGGGTCTTTTTTGGAATGCGTACATTGAAGTGACGATCAGTATAGATAAGGATACCGATCATAAGAAAGAGTGAGACAAGGGTGATAGAGGAAGCAGCTCCCACAAGTTCATACCGAGGAATAAGGATGAAGTTGAGCAGGATCATTCCCGAAAGGCCCCAAAACGAGAGCCACATTGGTATTTTGACGAGTCCAGCTCCATTTAATGCAAAGCTTAGGACATAGAAGACTGTGAGGAAGCCTACTCCGAGTGCAAAGATACTCATTGGTTGTCCTGCGGCAATGTACTCTTTTCCATAGAAGATATTGAGGGTTTGTGGTGCATAAATAATAAGGAGTGTGATAAGTGGGAAAAGAAGGAGTGTGAGGAGGCGTAAAGACTTATTAACCAAGCCTTCTGTTTCTACGGTTTTTCTCTCAGCAACAGTCTTGGAAATAGCTGGAAGAAGAATGATAGTGAGCGCATAAAAGAGATAGTAGGGAATGCGCCCAACGGTAATAGCAGCATTGTAAATACCCGTAAGGTAATCGTCCTGAAGCAGGCTTTTTACGAAGTAGAGATCGAGCGTGAGGATAAATTCGTAGAACAGAAGAAAGAGCGTAAGGGGCCAAGCATATTGCAAGAGCGTTTTTCCAGAAAAGAGGGTAACTGTAGCAGAGGCTTTTTTAGTTTCAGGAAAGTAGCGGTGTGTGATGAAGAGATCGGCAATAAACGCGATAACAAAGATAGTGAGAGGAGCAGCAATGTATCCAGATACAGCTCCTTCGACACCAAAGAAATAGGCGAAGCCGACAATAAAGATAATGCGAGCCAGTGAACGCAGTGTTTTCAGGATGGCTTGGAGTCGGAAGAAGTGGAGGCCGGTGAAATAGTAGAAGTAAAAAGAAGCAGCAGCAAAAGCAGGAATAATAAGTGCTGAGAGACGAAACAGCGGTGTCAGACTTTCGTCTCGGAGAGCAAAGGCAATGAGCGGAGCAGCAAAATAAAAGGCTACTGCTACCAAAGCCATAACGATAATTTGGAGACGGATAGCTTGAGCTTTAATACCGCGAATCTTTTCTGGAGCGCTTTCAAAGATCTCGCTTATATATTTGGACATGGCGGTCGGAATACCATTTCCAATAAGCATGATAATCATGGTCGTCAGGGTCACGACCAATCCATAGCGCCCGTAGTCTTCTGGCCCTAAAATACGTCCCAACGCAGAATGAATAACATAACCCGCAGCGTTGAAGATGATTTCAGAAAGAGTGAGCCAGACAAGGGCTTGGGAGAATTTTTTCATAGAAGTTTTAAGTGTCTAGAGTGGTTTACTATCTCTTATACTATTCTTTTCCTACCCTTTCGTTTCGCCGAACATTCCTCACTCACTTTGCCGAACAGGGAGCTTATTGCTCGAGACCATCCCATTGCGCTCGACTGTTACCGGCTCGTTCGAGAAGAATGTTACCGCCGAAACCCGGGATACGGAAAAGAATACTATAAGAGCGTTAGTTTGTATGTGAAGCTTTGATCTCTTTTAGTATATCTTGAAAAATTTCTTCTTTTGAACGGTGAGCATCTATGGAGATCATATTCCAATGAGAGAGTTCTTGCTGGAAGAGCGAAATCTTCTGATTGAGGTACTCGATTCCTTGCTCTGGTGCTCTCTCACGGCCCATAATGGCCTCTCCCGAGAGATTAAAGTAAAAAGCGATATCAGACCGGGGTATGAGGTTTTTGACCCAGGAGGAGGCATTTTTTGCGTTTTTGAGGTAGGCGATATTTATAAGGGAATCATAGAAAAAACGATCAGAAAGGAGGTATTCTACCCCTGTTTTTTCAAGGTCTTTTCGGTACTGTTTGAAGCGAAGGATATCGATACAGAGGAATATTTCTCGTAAAAAGAGACTGAAGCGCGAAGCTTTCATTATGGCTTTCTCTTGGCCCGGGACAAAAGATTTATTTTTTCTTTTCAAGGAGCGACTGAGACGATTGGCCAGAGAAAATTCAACAGCATGAAAATAGGCTACCTGTGCGCCAGAGTTTTCAAGGTGGTTTTTAAGAAGAGTGAGCTGGGAAGATTTTCCAGATCCGTCTACGCCGGAAAAGGATATAAGTTGCATACTAGTACATGATAACCGAAATAGGTTGCATCTTGACGACTGGTTTCACGATTTGGTTTTCTACAACGCTTTCGATAACATCTTCGGCTCGCTTGTACTGTGATGAATCCTGTTCAATCACCTTTGATGAGCGACCATTGTAGAGTTTTACACCACGACCTTCAAGTTTGGCATCAAGTTCCGCCTTGCTTTGTGGTACGACAGCATCAGTTGCTTTGTTGGCCTTTCCAGCTCCGTGATTGCAGGAAAAGAAACTTGAAAGGTTTCCGTCTTGACCAACACAGAGATACGCTTCGGTGCTCATTGAGGTTGGTATAAAAGCTGGTTCTCCGGTTTCTTTAAATACCGGATGGTTACTCATACGAGCAGGCCCATAGGCTCGACTCGTACCATTTCGATGTACCCAAACTTTTTTATCATAGTGCTCTTCCTGACTGACGAGAATATGAGGCATATCATACAGGAGGTCGGCGTCCACGGTTCGTCCGAGAACTTTCTCTGCTGTTTTGATGAAGTTGTGTGTGATAGTCGCTCTATTGGCATGAGCAAAGTTTGAACAGGCATTTCTTGCCTGCATATAGAGTTTGCCATCTTCTCCATCACCATCAAATTCAATGAGGGGTTCTTTTTTCCCAAAATCAGAGGCTTTGATTTTATCCGCTATAGTCTGGATAGTTTTCTTATGAGGAGTAGACCAAAAGAAGCGGCCAAGGTTCATAAGGACAGCTGTTGATTTGTGTTCACGTTTTTTTGCAGTAAACATGTACATAGTGTACTGACCCAAAATACCAGAACCGCAGTGCACCATGAGAATGTACTGACCTTTGCGGAGGTTAAATTTTCTGGCGACATCTTCATCGATAACGTCTGTAACTTTCATGAGATCGAGAAAGTGGTTTCCGGCAGCTCCAATGATTCCGGAACGAAATTGGGCAAAGAAAAGAAAGAGCGGTGGAATGATATTGAGGATGTCTTTTCGTGAAGGAGGAGTCGAAAAAAAGTTTCCACGATCAATACTGTTTTGTGCTTCATTTTTTGTTTTGATGCCCAGATATTGTACCAAGTGTTCAATGCCTCCACGACAAATATCAACGATGACATGAAACGGAAGCACGGTACCGACATATTTTTTCGTTGGAACTGTTTTTGTGGCTACCTGAAAGATTGCATCGATTTCTTCTTTTGTGATGTTGGTATCATCAAGATCAAGTCGCACCAAACGCATACCGCAGGCTGGATCAGAGTCGTTTAATTGTGGAAGGATATGTTTTTCGGAAACCACTGTGGTGCCAGTCGCATTTTTTCTTCCCGGCTTTGAGTGAACATCAGCCATGGCAGCGATGTGCTGTGAGACGGAACTGTTGGAAGCAACGCTTTCGAGCTGAGCAAGCGTCGATTCATTGGGCATGAGCTTTTCGGAAATATGAAAAACAACCGGCACTTTCATTTTGTCGGTTTGAAACTCGCTTTTATGTTCGGTGATTTTTTTCAGCATAGATGTTCTTGAAAAGACTAGAGAGAGGAATAAATTTCTTCGTACTGGAGAGCAGTATTTTTGAGGTCAAAATGCTCTTCTACAAAGGCTCGGGCATTTTCTCCGTATGAGATTCTTTTCTCATTATTTTCCCTTAGATAAGCCATAGATTTGATGAATTGTTCACCAGAATCCTTCGGGATTGTAACACAAATACGTTCATTCGCAAACTCAGAAAAGGCAGGAAGATCGGAAAGAATAACCGGCTTTCCGCAGGCATAGGCTTCAATGATAATAAGCGGAACATCAAACTTCCCTTCTAGATTTCCAACTGGAAATGCAACCACATCTGCTGTATTGTACAGCGCGGGCATATCGGAGATGGTGTCCGAAAAAGCTATGTATTTTTCCAGACGAGCGTCGATAAATCTTTTTTGTACCTCGGATTTCTTTTTTGCATCGCCTTCATTTTTTACTCGACAGGCAAAGACGAAGCGAATATCGGTAGTGGGGTTTTTGGTAAAGAAATCAACGAGCGCATCGGTCAACATGTCGGTTGCACCCAGGCGGACGTATTCTCCGGGATAGATAACCACAAAGGACGACGCCTCAAAACCAAATTGTTTGAGAATATCTGGATTTTTCTCTCGGGGAGCGTACCTGGTGAGGTCTATACCCGGATAGATACGAGTGACATTGTGAAATCCAAGACGAGAGAGTTTTTCTTTGGAAAGATCGGTGTAGACGACGAGGTGATCTGCAAAGAGCAGTGAGCGAAGTTCTTGTGGTGAGTAGAGATCGTCTCTCAGAGTTGCTACGGTTTGGAGTGTCTTTCCCTTCGTTGGGAGTGCAAAAGATTTGATAGCGCGTACGTTTTGCTTCGCTGGAGTAAAGATGTAGTGCGTGACATCATACGATGCTCGCATTTTTCGTAAATGAAGAAAGAGTTCTATTTTAGTGCGCAGGTTAAAGTGACGCTCAGAAAATATTGCTTCTTGTTTTACTGTATTTGGCACACCTTCAAGGATCTCCTTGGTGGTGAGGAGTGTCAGGTTGTGATTTTGTACTTCGCGACCAAGAAAGTAGGCAAAATTTTTGGAAGCTTCGTCCCAAGGAGGGCAGAGAGGGCGAGTAGCGAGGAGAACAGATTTTGTTGACATATTTTAATCCTGGTGGTGTAATTTAAAACATAGTACCTCAAGTGGCACCTAGTGCCATTTTACCACAAAATGGGGACGGAAAATGTTCAGACAAAAGCTTATGAAGGCCTGGGAGAATGGCCTTATCGGACTGGGGGCGATTGTTCTCCTCCTCGCTATCCTGGGGGCTAGTGACGTGATGAACGTCACGATGTCTCACGACGAGGGGACGGGCTTCTCCAGTATCGCATCGGCGGTGAGGCAGGGTATCAACGATACCGGACGGGTGTCGCTCTCGCCGCCGGACGGATATCGTCCGTCTGCACAACCCTAGAGACTCTGGCGTAGAAGAGAAACATCTTTCAAAACGCCACCACAACTCAAGCAGGCCTCACCGGATTCCGGATCGAGGCTTTTCTTTTTTAACGATAGATTTCTTTCTTTTCTTCTCCCGAAGATACACGGATAGAGAGAGGAACGTTTGTATTTATGCGAGCTTGATCAAGAGAGGTGTCAATAGTTTGTTTCTCTCCGATGTTGAGGGTCAAATTCCCTTCTGAAAGTATCTTTTTATCGTTTTCTATTTGATAGGTAAAAGAACGAGAGATGCCATAGTTCTCAATCGTGAAATCCGTATCAGTCTCGTCATTTGGATTTGTAAAAGAAAGGGTCCACCAACTTTTATTCTTATTCGGATCAAGCTCTTGTTCATTCTGCCAAAAAAGAAAAATGGTAGAAAAAATAAAAAGAACGAAGAAGGCGAGAATAATTTTTCTTTGATCAGTAAGCATATATTTATTTGCGTTCATAGATGTGGATAGTATCTCCGGTATAGATTCGCATCCATTTATTACCCTTTTCAAACTGTGTGCCGTCGAAGCTTGGATTCACGACAACAATGTTGGTACCAGTTTCTGCAAAGCATTTTTCTCCTTTCGGTGTGTTAGGGGTGGAAATCATGAGGAGGGTGCATTGTTCACGATTCGGATTGTCTTCGTAACGTTTGAAGAAGCCTCGGGAGAGGGGATAAAAGTAGTCACGTAAGAAAAAGAGTTTCATCCAGGCGTCGCCAGTAATGTAGTTGTGATCCTTCAGGATAATATCTGTTGGACGATTGTGTTCTGCGAGGTACTGTGCAGCATGGAAGGTCTGAAGAGTCGCGAGTCCCTTGCTTTTTGGAAGGAGGGTTTGTCCGTTATCGAATGATCCGCTTCCAGAAGCAAAGACAAAGGCTGTAAAGAAGAAAGCTAAGATAAGAACGGGAGGGAAAAGCTTTGGAGAACCTTCTTCTTTTTTGAAGCTTGCAAATATCCAAATGAGAGCAACGGCGGAAATGACACCGAGTGGAAATGAGAGGTAGGTGCCAATGCGATTTGAAGGGATGTCTAAGAAGAGCCAGCCCGGTTTGAGTGACATCGTGAGAAGGATGAGGCTCCAGCCCAGAAGGAAAGCTCCGGCGTAACTCTTGCGCTTAGCAAGAGAAAGGAGGAGTGCGATACCTGCCATACCAAGAGCAACACGAGCCTCTCCGGAAGAAAAGGTAATTTGTAGATAACTGAGTCCAGTACGAGTTGTTTTTGTAGGTGTACCAATGGCGGTATCTACGGCGTGGGTCTCAATATAGGTTGGGAGCGCAATTCCAAAGAAAAAGGTACAAGCAAAAAGAATGACAAGTATTGGCGCGGGAGCAAAGAGGAGTCTCCACCAAGCAATAAAGGTGTCAGCAACAGTACTGGCATTAAAGAGAATATACAGGAGGGCTGAGGCAATAAGAACAAAAAGGAGAACCAAAGTACTCAAGTGATGAATATAGGCTAAAGCGAAAGTAAAAAAGAAACCCAAAGCGAGATAGGCTGGACGTTTTTCGGTAAATGCTCGGTAGTAGGAAAAGAGAATAAGCGGAATAAAAAAGTTGCCAAAGGTATTTCCTACGACTCCACCGGAAACAAACTTAGCCTGCGGAGAAGCGAGTGAGTAGAGAGGCCCAAAAAGGAAGAGTGCTGAGAGTGCAAGATTTTGAGGAGAAAAGAGGCTTTGAGAAAGGGTAGGTATTCGAAGTTCGCTCGCAAGCCGCATAGTAAAGATAATGAGAGCAAAAAGCGATAGGATGTTTACTAGGAACAGAAAAACCACAGGAAAGGCTGAGAAATAATCACTCTTCCCAATAATACTTATAGCGGAAAATGGGAGGTGTTCGCCAATAATGAAATCAGCAATCGGCTTAGGATCTGAAAGTTCATAGTTTCCTGCGTCGTTTGTGATAATTTCTTGCTCTGCATAGAAGGGGAGTGTTCCAGTTTCAGTAATGAGTTTCGCCCAGTACATGTGATGACCCAGGTCAGTAGACGTCGGCAGAACAGCATGAGAGAGGTAGATCACCTTAATAGCAAATGTCAGTACCAAGAGTAGGTAGAAAAGCCACAGTTGCTTTTTGGAGAAGGTATTTTTTTCTGTTGGCAGGCCTTCCTTTTTTGATGGGAAGAATTTTTTACTTACGAAACGAACTAGAGAAGCGAAGAGCGTTACGGAAAGAAGAGAAGCTATGATGCCAATGATAAGCGACAGCGGTGTGAAGAGTACTCCTGCTTTTCCGAGAATAAGCATCAAAAAATTTATCAGTCCAATGCTGAGGCCGAATGAAAGGACAAATGTTTCAAGTGAGGAGAGTGTTTTTTGTGTACCAAAAACTGCGCGGAGTAAAAAGAACCCCGGTACGAAAAAGAGGATTCCGGTAACAACAAGAAATATGAGAGAAGAAAAAAGCGCGTGCATAGTACTATTGTACTTTTTTTGAGAAAGTTTCCAAAGCTTCGATATACAAACGAGCAATAACGCTCCAATGGTAGTGGGTTTCAGTATATTGGAAGGCGCGTTCTCCAAGAAGTTTACAGGCCTCGCTATCCTTCAGAAGACGTGTGAGTTCAGTGGCAAAGGCCTCGCTGTTTTCTGGTTCAATAAGGACTCCGTTTTCACCATTTTTGATAGCGTCTTTGAGTCCTTCGAGTTCTGACGCAACCACTGGTCTTCCGCACGCAGCGGCTTCAATCACTGCGATACCGAATCCTTCCATGTCACCTGAGACGCGAATGTTTGGTTGCACAAAGATATCCGTAGTATTAAGAAGGGTGTTACGGACATCATCAGAAACGCGCCCAAGGAGTTTGATACGTGAAGCAAGACCCGTTTCTTTACCAGCCTTTCGGATCTCGTCTTCTTCTGGTCCAGATCCAGAGATAACGTAGAGGGTATTTTCTGGAAGCTTTGGAAGTACGTTTCGAACAAACCATTCAGCTCCTTTGCGTTTGACGAGTCTTCCGGCAGTTAAGATAACCTTTTTATCTGACAAATCTTCATCAAGGATTTTTTCGAGATCTGCACGAGTAGATTCTTGATGCAAACTTTCTGGTTCAACACCGTTTGGGATAACCGTAATAGCATTTTCCAAGAGACCCTTCTTGATAGCTTGGTCACGAGTTTCTCTGCTTACAGCAATAAAGCCATCAAGATGACCCATAAAGAACTTCACCCACCATTTTTGGTAGAAGGCATTTTCGAAAGTAAAGTCGAGGCCATGAATGACAGAGACAACTGTTTTCTTTGGAAAGAAAGATTTCGCAATATATCCAACGATTGCCAAGACACCGTCACCGAGGAGGAGTGTGTCGTACCGATGAAAGGTAAAGAGAATACGAAGCGTTACGTACGGTAAAAAAAAGGGAAGCATTTTTTTCCCTCCTCTGTTGGCAATCGTGGTTACCGTTGCTGATTTTGGTAACCATTCCGAAAGAGCAAAATTGTGATTCTCAATTCCACCGGTAATGGGTGGAAAGGCTCGTGAGACGAAGAGGATGTTCATCTTACTTCTGTTCGTATTTATCCTTTTTGATGATATACATCAAGTCTTCGGAAAGTCTTCGGTTTGATTTGATCATATCGGCCATAAGAGCAAATACGACAAACTGAAGTCCGATGACAAAGGTGATTCCAGAGAAGTAGAGGTAATTTCGATAGGGAGAGATTTTAAAATCTTGGAAGTAAAAAACCAGGAAGATAACAAAGACAATAAATCCGATCAGCATGAGAAGAAGACCAGGTACCCCAAAGAATTTCATTGGACGTACATCACGAATAGCGCGAATAATAATACGAAGACTATTATTTACGTAACTGAAGATTGTTTTTACAACACGTGACTTTCGTCCTGCAAAGTACGTAACTTCAACTGGTACCCAGACGAGCTTGAGATCTTTGCCGAGAGCATCAATAATGGTTTCTTGAGTATAGGTAAATCCACCCGGGAGATTAAGACGGAGGAGCGTTTCTCTGTTATACGCACGAAATCCGCAGGTAAGATCTTTGATATCGGTGTTCATAAACACGCCGATGAGTTTTGCTGCGAGGCGGTTGAGGAATTCCTTGATAAAAGGAATGTTTTTGGCTTTGAGATGATCAAAACGATCGGCGCTTACCATGTCGGCAGTGTGATTGAGAATGGGTTCGATAATTTTTGCAATATCGTTTGAATCGAACTGACCATCGGCATCAATATTGACCATAATGTCAGCACCGTTTTCGAGTGCTCGTTCAGCGGCATGTCGAAATGTCTTTCCAATACCACGGTTGACTCCATTAGAATACACAAAGTCAGCACCAGCCGCTTTGGAGGCCTCTATTGTCTTATCTTGAGATCCATCATCAATAACCTGAACCAGGACTTCGCTGATTCCAGGAATGCTTCTCGGAATGCTTTGTATAGTGCTTCCGATTTTCTCTTCTTCGTTGTAAGCCGGCAAGTTAACGATGAGACGCATAAATGTACGTTAGGAGTAATGGGTTTACAGCTTTTGAAGTTCTTTGAGATCTTTATCTGGAAGATACAGCATAAGAAGTCCAATGACAATTCCGCCAAGAGCGGTAATGATGTGACTTCCTCCGAAAGCAAAGGCGTCGATTCCATCAAGAACGTACCAGATACCTCGCCAGATGAGCACAAGTCCAATGACAATGTTGAGGTTCTTGATAAAGTAGCGAATCAGGTTTTTTTGTTTCATAGGACGTGATTATTCTGTTTCGTTTTGCATCCTCTTTTTTATAAGGAGTTCTGGATTCACGCACTGGAAATCGCAATTCTTTTTCGCGCCTTCTATCCCAGTATTAATCAGATCTTTTTTGCATTGCTCCAGTTTTTCTTGGCAGACGGCTTTGCGTTCATCAAAGTAGTTCCAGTTCACGCCATATCCAAAATAACTCATCGCAAAATACGTGATGACAGCAACGCCAGCCACCCAGATGATGAGTTTGAGAAGGGAAAAGATCATAGTGGTTTAACGACCAATACCTTTATAGACAAAACTTTTTTCTTGTAAGAAGAGATCCCGGTCAAGGCAATTTTTGCCATCCACAATAGCTTTGATATTGTGTTTCTTGAGCAGTTCCGGTGTGAGTACATCTTTGAAAGCAGAGTGGTCGGTAGCAATAACAAGAGCGTCTGATTTCTCGAGGATTTCTTCGAGACTCTTTTCGCTTGAAAGATCGAGTACGTGAGGATCAAAAGTAAGGACAGTACACTGATGTTCTTTCAGGTGATCAATAATTTCAAAAGCAGGGGATTCTCTTTGGTCATCGATATTGGCTTTGTAAGCAAGACCCAAGACTCCGACAACAGTGTCTTTCATAGGCAGGGTCATTTCGTTTAAGGCATCCTGCAAACGCTCTACCGTATAGGCAGGCATTCCTTCATTGGTAGAAATAGCGAGTTTGAGGAACTCGTGGTTGAAACCGGATTCTTTGGCACGCTCTACGAGATAGTAAGGGTCTACCGGAATACAGTGTCCACCCACACCACAAGAAGGATAGTGCTTCATAAACGCAAACGGTTTGGTAGCTGCTCCATCGATAACGTCTTTGACATCAATACCGAGTTTGTCGAATGATCGAGCAATTTCGTTGACGAAAGCAATGTTTACGTTGCGGAAGGAATTTTCCAAGATTTTAACTGCTTCTGCTTCGCGGATGTGTTTCATGGGGCGGATCTCAGCATCCACAATAGAACGATAGAAGGCAAGAGATATTTCAAGTCCTTTGGCATCGAAAGATCCTACGACACGAGGAATATTGGTAACATCCCACTTTGGATCACCTGGATTAATACGTTCTGGACAGTGGGAAATATAGATGTCGGTTCCTACGGTAAATCCGGCCTTTTCAAAGATTGGCTTTACGATTTCTTCGGAGACGTAAGGATTGACGGTTGATTCGAGTACTACGAGAGCACCTTTTTTTGTGTACTTAGCAACCATCTCTGAGGCACCAATAACAGGCGTTAGGTCAGGCTGACGCTTTTCATCGATAGGAGTTGGTACGCAAATAATATGAATGTCAGCCGAACTGATATCTTCTGGATTGCTCGTAAGGGAGATTGGGTACTTTGGAAAATTCTCCTGAACGTAAGGATCTTTGAGAAAGTTTTCGCCTCTTTTGAGAGATTCTATTTTTTTACTATCAATATCAAGACCGATGACATTGTAACCACGTTCTTGTGCTCGCACAGCGAGAGGAAGTCCAACATAACCCAGACCAATCACCGCCACCGTCTTTGTTTCGTTCGAAGTCATAGAAAAACCTTAAAAATAACAGGACTCATACTAAGCTGTATTGTACGAAAAAACCACTCTTTAGGCAATTGTAGTATACTAAGCTCTATATGTTTCTTACTCCACAGATAGACAAAGCGATACAGCGAGCCACGATCCTCCATCACGGCCAGGAACGCAAAGGGACTGGTGCTCCTTATATTGTCCATCCATATGCGGTGGCTTTTTTGCTGGCACACTATACCGATGATGAAGATGTTATTATTGCCGGATTATTGCACGATGTTCTTGAAGACGTTCCTCACTATACCCCTGAAGATCTACGCAAAGAATTTGGAGAGAGAGTATTGTCTATTGTTCTTGAGGTAACCGAAGACTTTAC
>JBBTWC010000008.1:60021-71210 GCA_038062975.1 Patescibacteria group bacterium
GAAGCGGAGAAGACCTTTTTAGTCTGATTTCTGGTACAATAGAGTATATGCGTATTGGAATAAACGCCTCTTTTCTGCGGAAACCGGGGACCGGCATCGGTAACATGACCGAATGCTTTTTGCGGGAGCTTGGAAAAGGGGAGTTCTCTCAAAAACATGAGTATATTCTGTATCTTGAAGAGGATGCAGATATTTCGTATTTGCCAGGAAATTTTTCTAAGAGCGTTTTGCTTCCGTGGTGGAAACGAGATGATGTTCCCAGAAAATGGTTGTGGGAAAAATTTACTTTGCCAAAAAAGATTCAAGCGGATCGCTGTGATGCATTTCTCAGTTTGTATCAGTCCGCAACTATTCTTCCGGGGAGTATATCGCATACTATGTTGGTGCACGATATTATCCCCGAGCTCTTTCCAGAATATCGAGGCAATCTTCGACAAGAGCTTTTGTGGCGCAGTGTTTGTGCGGGTATTCAAAAAGCCTCTCGCATTGTTGCTGTTTCCGAGTCTACCAAAAGAGATCTTCAAAGACTTTCCATTCCTGAAGAAAGGATTTCTGTTGCCTATCAGGCGCTGACAAACGTTTTTTCTGAGATACCGAAAGAAGAGTGGGTAGAAGAAGTGCTCAAAAAATATGGCTTAACAAAAGGCTATATTTACCATGGAGGAGGTTTGGAGGTACGAAAGAATGCTCAATCGCTTTTGTTAGCATACAAAGAGCTCTGTGCAGAGAGAAGTGTTCCGAAGTTGGTTATATCAGGCAAGATCTTTGCAAAAGGTAATCCATTGGCGTTGGATATAGAAGGAGTGGTACATGAGTTAGGTATTGAGAAAGAAGTTGTCCTTTTGGGTTTTGTTCCAGAAAATGATCTCCCGTCTCTCTATCGTGGTGCAGGGGTCTTTGTCTATCCATCCTTGTACGAAGGTTTTGGGCTTCCTGTCTTAGAAGCGCTTCGTATGGGTGTTCCGACACTTTGTTCTTCTGCTTCCTCTCTTCCAGAAGTAGGAGGTGATGCGGTACTCTATTGTAATCCAGAAAGTGTTTCGGATATTCAAGAAAAATTAAAACTTCTTCTAGAAGACGGTTCGCTTCGGGAAAAGCTTTCTCTCGCAGGACCCAAGCAAGCAGAGAAGTTTCACTTCGATACTTTTGTGTCAGCACTTCTTTCTTCATTTGAATAATACGTATGGACCAGATTCTCCAAAAGCTTTCTCTCGGATGGACCAGTAACAAGTGGATGCTTGTTTTTGGAAATATGCTTGTAGGTGTTTTGTTGATTGTCTTGGCGAATACACGTCTCTTGCCTTTGAGTGATGTGAATTTCATTTTTCTTTCAGCGGTTATTTTCTTGATGGCGCTCTACCGTCCAGGTTGGATATTTCTTTTTTGTGTCGGGATGCTTCCTTTTGAAAACTTCTCTCTCGCACCAATAAATTTTGGTTTTGAGATCCGTCCCTATCAATTGCTTGCGATCACGCTTTCTTTAGCGCTTGTGATTCGTTTCTTTCTACGCACTTTAGATATACAGTTCTTTCGTCTGCGATGGTTCGACTGGGCTCTTCTTCTTATTCCTGTTGGAGGATTCTTGGCAGCGTTCTTCGGGCCAGATCCGGGAGGAGCTCTAAAGCAGGTAGCTATTCTGTTGTCTTTTGGTCTCCTCTATCTCTTGGTACGGTTTTATGTGCGAAGGTTCGAAGATATCAGTCAGATGCTTCCCTTTCTCTTGGGATCATCTTTGGTTGTCTTTGGATATGCTCTTTGGCAAAATATGCGCTTCTTCTTGCATCAGAGCACCTTTACGGTCATGGAGGGTCGGCCAAACGCCACATTTTCTGAGGCAGACTGGCTTGGAGCATACTGTTTATTTGTTGGAGCACTTCTTTTCATGCTCTTCTTTTCATTCCTTGAGAAATCTTTGAAAGAGAAAAAATCAGTCATGCAGATTTTTGCAAAAGCAACACCGTGGTTTTTGATAGGCTTTCAGGTACTTACTGCTGTTGTTTTGGTGATCGCACTCAGTCGCAGTGCGTGGTTGGGCGCACTCTTGGGAGGGAGTGTGATTTTTGTAACATTGTTTTTGAAAGAAAAAATACGTCAAACAAATTTTATTCAGTCAGCAATACTCCTTGGAGTTTCAGTGCTTTCTTTCGGACTCGGGATTTTTTTGACGGTCCTCTTTCATCTCACTCCATTTCCCTTGCTTGATCGAGCGCAAAGTACGACCAATGCGTTACAAGAAATTACAGTATCGTGTAGTAAGGAGACAGTACTTCCTTCGTCGATAGAGAATATGGAAAGCCTTTCCTCATTTGATTGTCGACATATACGTTTGGAAGAAATTGACGCTGAGCAAGCTTTAGGCAGAAGCGTACAAAAGGTGGATCGTCCCGATCCGAATGTGCAGATACGAGCAGAGATTTATGGAAAAACGAAAGAAGTTATTCGAGAACACTTCCTCTTCGGTATTGGCTGGGGGAACATCTCACAGTTTTTGGGTACTGATGAAAGAGGAGCAGGGCTGAATGCGAGTAATATGTTTCTTGAGGTATGGCTTGGAAGTGGTCTTATTGGTCTTATTGCCTTCACCATTTTTTGGGTCGCGCTGTTCGGTCGCGCTCTTTTTCAGTTTTTTGCGGGGCAGGAAAATCGGGCTCTTCCTCTCCTGGTGATGATATGGTGGTTGTTCCTTTCAGTGTTCAACCTCTTTAATTCGGGAATGCTCTTAGGCTTTTTCTTTCTGGTACTTGGAGTCGGAGCCGCGCTTCTCGAAGATATGCGCTTTCCAAAAGGAGTGACACTTTTTCAAAAAAAGAACGTATGAAAATATTTGCCATAGATATTCGATTGATTGGGAAGAAGCGTACCGGAGATGAGATGGTATTCTTTGAATTGACTCGGGCGCTTTTGAAACAGGACACTGAAAATCAGTACCTCCTGGTAACGGATACAGATGATGTAGCAGTTCTTTCGGTTATCTATGCCCGTCTCGAGTGTATCGGGCAAAAGAATGTTGAAGTTGTTTCACTCTCCGGAAAGAATCGTTTTTTGTGGAATCTTGTCTCTGTACCAATCTTTCTGTTGCGAAGAAAAGTAGATGTCTACCATACGCAGTATATTTTACCTTTCTTTGTACCGCGCCGAACAAAAGTGCTGACGCATGTCCATGATGTTTCTTTTCGTGCCTATCCAGAACTTATTGGATGGAAGGATCGACTGTTTCTCTCCTTGCTTATCCCGCCTTCTCTCCGGCGTGCTGATTTGATTCTTGTCCCTTCTCAATTTACAAAAGATGAAATTGTACGGTACTACAGGATTCAGCCTGAAAAAATCTCCGTAGTATCAAATGCCGTAAGTGCTGATTTTTTGGAATCAACCAGAGGTGCTTTCGACGAGAATGCGCTTCGAGAAAAGTATCATCTTCCAGAGAAATTCTTTCTTTCGGTCGGAACCCAGCAACCAAGAAAGAATCTCCCGTTTTTAATTCGTTCTCTTGCTCTTTTACAGAAACGTCTCCCAGAAGCCAAGTTTGTGATTGTTGGAAGTAGGAACGCACATCATACCGATGCTTCTATTGAACGTGTTGTTGCAGAAGAAAAATTAGAAGAGAGTGTGATTTTCTCTGGTTATGTCGATCAGAAGGACTTGCCAGCCCTTGTTTCTTTGGCGTGGGTATTTGTGTTTCCTTCACTGTATGAAGGATTTGGAATCCCGCTTCTGGAAGCCATGAGTCAGGGGGTGCCCGTAGCATCCTCCGAGGCACAGGCTCTCCAGGAAATAGGGGGAGAAGCAGCTTTGTATTTTGATCCCACGAATCTTGCCTCGTGCGAGGAAAAATTGTATACTCTCTACACTGACTCACAACAAAGAGAAAGGCTTATTTCTCTTGGAAAAGAACGTATAAAGAGCTTTTCTTGGGAGAAAAGCGCCGGAGTTCTTCGTCAGTTGTATGAAAATATAAGCTCTGAGAAAACCTCAGGATAATTTACTTTCAAAATAATGTATGGCGTCTATCATTCCGAATTTTCGTAAAAAAGAAAACGGAACAGCGTTTCCAGAAAAAAAGAAGAATCGTACCGTGCGTATCGTTCTTTTTGTATTGGTGCTCGTTCTGATTGCACTCGGGGCTTTTGCCTGGAAGACAGGATTTATCTTAAATAAAGTGTCTGGAGGAAATGCAAATATTTTCCGCAGTCTTATCAAATCTCTCCCAGGAGTAGATGATAAATTGCTTGGGGAAAAAGATGGTCGGATCAATATTCTTCTTTTGGGAATGCGCGGAGAAAATGTTCCTGGTGGGGGATTGCTAGCTGACACTATCATGGTGCTCTCTATTCATCCGAAGCAGGGAGATGATGATACAAGTAGGGCTTCTCTTATTTCCATCCCACGTGATTTGTATGTCACTGTTCCGGGAAAGAGTGAAAAACGAAAGGTAAATGCTGTTTTTGCCCTGGGCGAAGAACGTCGTCATGGAGGAGGGGGTATGGAAGATATGCGTACGATTATCGGCGAGGTTACTGGTTTGGAAATTCCATACGCTGTTACTATCAACTTCCAAGGATTTACCGATCTCGTGAATGCTTTAGGAGGTATTGATGTAACGTTGAATGAGCCGTTTAATGAAGGGTTGCAGTTCCATGAGCCACAGGTATGTGATCCATACGTGTATACAGTTCCAACCAAGCCGATGCAGTATCAGTACAAGTACTATACTCGTCAGGATGGTACGAAATACATCGCCAAGGCTTATCCTCTTTGTTACAACAAAGATGAAGAATGTGGAGGAAACTTTACCCTCCCTGCCGGAAATAATCACCTCGAAGGTATCAAGGCTCTCTGTTATGCCCGCGCCCGCTATACCTCAAATGACTTTGAACGTGCCCGTCGTCAACAGCAAGTTATCCAGTCTATCAAGGCCAAGGCTTTGAGCGTCGGAACGCTGACTGATTTTTCCAAGGTAAACGCTATGCTTGATAGTTTGGGAAATAACGCTAGTACGAATCTTGAAGCATGGGAAATGAAGCGTCTCTTCGAGGTCTATCAGGCTATGGGAGATGTTCAGCCAAAACAGAAGGTGCTTGAGAATACCGAAGAAGGTCTTCTCTATAACCCAGAAATGACCGAAGAAACCGGATACATCTTGCTTCCTCGTGGTGACAACTACGACCGGATCCATGAACTCTTTCGAAACTCTCTCAACTAAGTAAATACCAAAGCGGGGATGGAAAAAGAATTGACCATTGCCGTGAATGGCTATAAGAATCCGGATCTTCTCCGGTTGTGCTTGAAGTCTGTCTTCGAGCACATGGAAGGCACTGGTATTGATTTTGAGGTGCTCGTAGCAGATAGTGCCACAGAAGAAGATACAGAGATGCTGATGCGGGAAGAATTTCCAATGGTGCGATTCTTTCCTTTTGCGGAAAATGTCGGCTTCAAGACTCTGGTGAACACCTCGCTTGATGAGGCTCGTGGGAAGTATATCTTCCTGATTAATAGTGATATCCTCCTCACTCCAGGATCACTCCCAGAGCTTCTTGGGTATCTGAAATCTCACCCAGAGATTGGTATTTTGGGTCCCAAGCAGTTGAATTTCAATGGAACGCTTCAGCAGAGTTGTTATCGCTTTTATCGTCCTATTACGATCGTCTATCGACGAACACTGCTGGGAAAACTGCCTTTTGGAAAAAAGCATCTCCGTTGGTTTACTTTGCAGGACACAAAACAAAGCGAGGATCCTCAGGCAGTAGACTGGGTCATTGGCTCTGCAATGCTCGTACGAAAGACAGATGCACAGAAAATAGGGCATATGGATACTCGATTCTTTATGTACATGGAAGATGTTGATTGGTGCAGACGTTTTTGGGAAGCCAATCTTCAGGTAGTGTATTACCCCAAAACCTTTGTCTATCACTATCATGCCAAAGGAAGTGCTAAGGGAGGTTTCTTGGTTTCGCTCCTTTCGAATCGACTCACGTGGTACCATATCCAAAGTGCCGTAAAGTATTTTTGGAAATATCGCGGGAAGAAAATACCACACGCCTGAGAAACGCAAACTCTTTAAAAGAAATTTTCTATGACTGACGAAACACAATCAACACCAGACATGAAAGCGAGTCAGCCTGATTATGAGAAGGGAAGAAAAATGTTTCAGAAATTTTTCTTGCTCTTTTTTTGTCTTTTTCTTTTAGGAATCTCCTTCTGGGCAGGCTTTAATCACGGGAAAGAAGTAGAAACGGCCAGCAGTACAAGTAATGAGATTCTTTCTCCGAAAGAGGCGATCATTATTAATAAGGAAAATCAGGATAAAACCATTGATTTTGCACTTTTTTGGAAGGTTTGGACGATACTCAACGACAAGTTTGTTGATAAGGCGAAGCTTGATGCGCATACGCTTTTTTATGGAGCGATTGATGGCATGCTTTCGGCCACAGGAGATCCATACACTACGTTCTTTGATCCAGAAGAAAATAAGAAGTTTAAAGAAGAAATCTCAGGAACCTTTGAGGGTATTGGTGCAGAAATGGCTATCAAAGATGGGGTACTCACAGTTGTCGCACCACTTGAAGGAACGCCATCAGAAAAGGCAGGTGTACGTGCTGGTGACAAGGTTTTGAAGATCAATGACGAGAGCACGGCAAATATGTCTATTGAGGAAGCTGTGAGTCATATCCGAGGACCGAAAGGGACAGAGGTACGGCTGAATATTTATCGCGAAGGGGACGATGAAGCTCATGACGTTGTTGTAAAACGAGACGTTATTTTTGTTGAAAGTGTTCGGTACGAAAAGAAGGAAAACAACATTGCTCTTATTCGAGTGAGTCGTTTTGGGGAAGACACGGAAGGAGCATTTCGTATTGCAGCAAAGCGTGCAGTTGACGAACATGTTTCTGGAATTGTTCTGGATCTACGCAATAATCCAGGAGGATTTCTAGACACCTCTATTGAGATGGCAAGTCTGATGTTGCCTTCAGGAAGCGTGGTAGTGCAGGAAGAAAACAGTAAGGGGGATCGCAAAGAAATGAAGGCAACTGACGGGAATATCCTTGGAGATATTCCGACGGTTGTTTTGATTAATGAAGGAAGCGCGAGTGCTTCAGAAATTTTGGCAGCAGCGCTTCGGGATAATCGTTCCAATGTTACTTTGGTAGGAAAGAAGTCTTTTGGAAAGGGTTCTGTGCAGGAGCTTATTGCGGTGAGCAAGGATACCTCAGTGAAGGTTACCGTGGCTCGTTGGCTCACTCCAAAAGGGGATCAGATAAATGAAGTGGGTATCTCTCCGAAAGTAGAAGTACCGTTCACTCGTGAGGACAGTGAAAATGATCGCGATCCTCAAATGGACAAGGCGCTGGAGCTTCTGAAAAAGTAGCATACGATACTGTTCCGAGACTTGATTGAAAGGAATGAATTTACTATAATCGGAGGTGCTTAATTCATTATTGAAAGAAACGACTATGAAAAAGCTAAACGTCAAACCGCTTGGTGAAAATGTATTGATTCATCCAGAAAAGCCCGAGAATAAGACTTCTGCGGGGATTTACTTGCCAGAGTCCGCTAGTCAGGAGCGCTCCCAGATGGGCGTAGTAATGGGCATAGGAGAAAGTGAAAAGATCCAGGTAAAACCCGGTCAGAAGGTAATTTTCAGGCGTTACAGCGGTGCTGAAGAAGTGAAGATTGATGGCGAAGAATACCTCCTTGCGAGTTACAAAGATATTTTGGCAGTAGTGGTCTAATCTTGATTGGTGTTATAAAAAACTCCTCGTTTCGTGCGAGGAGTTTTTTTAATTGTAGAAGATATTCTATGGCTCGAGTGGAAGTCCTGATGCAGTAGTAAGATTAGCGTTGCCATCAAGCGTTTTAGTAGCGAAGACATTTAAATCAAAGAGGCGGACACCTCCTTGGAAAGAAGCAAGTTCATTTGATCCATAGACCACAACCTCTCTTCCGGCTGGAATCTCTTTGGCCCGCTCCTCAAGCTCTTCAAGAGGAATATTCTTGGCTCCTCGGATATGCTTTTTTTGGAAATTGGATTCGGATTGTACATCGAGGAGGAAAACATGAGCGTCACTGTTTTCCAAGAGTGTTTTGAGTTCTGCGGCAGAGATAAAGGTAACCTTTGACTGATCAATAAAGGAAGTTGGATCGCCAGAAGAAAGGGTTTGATTGCTTCCTGATTTCCAGTTTTCAAATCCTCCTTCAAGGAAGAAGTATGGGAATTTCTTTTTTCGAAGCGTTTCTTTCGCGACGGCAAGAGTAGCTTTGTCTTCTTCGGAATAGATGATCACAACATTTACTGACTCATCTTTTGGAGTAAAAGAGCTCAGGTTTCCTCCAGGAACTGAAAAGGCTTGTGGAATATGTTCGATATTGTAGGCTTCTCGTGAACGGATATCAATGAGCGTAAAAGGTTCTTCGTTACGGATCTTTTCTCTCAAAGTCACTGGACTAATAAGGGGCACATCCTTTGTTTCTTGGAGTTCTGATTTTTTCAGCGCTTCATTTTTCTGAGTATAGAAAAACCAGATACTTCGTCCAATAAAGTAGACGCCAACAAGAAGAACGAGCATTCCTCCTAGGATGATAGCTCGAAAATCGGGATGATGTTGTTTGTGCGCCATAGAGAGTTTATTGCAAGAGGCTACCAATAAAATCCTGATTTCCACGGACAAAATCCGAAATAGACATAGCAGTTTTTCCTTCGGGCTGGATTTCTTCTAAAAAGATAACACCTGTACTTGTTTGGATACCGATATGCTCTCCGAGTTCAAATACTTCCCCAAGTTTTTTTGGGATTTGAGGAGATTGTTTTTGATAAGAAATCTTTGTGAATTTCATTCTTTGTACGCCATCACCTTTTTTCCAGAAAGCAAAGATACCAGGCCATGGGTAAAGGGCTCTGTAGCGATTGTAAATACTTTCGGCGTCTTCTGTAAAAAGAATATGACCATCTTCTCGTTCAATGAGCTGGCAAAGGGTAATCCCTTCTTCGCTTTGGGGAGTAGCGGGAATCTTGCGCTTTACCCACAAAGGAAGTGTTTCTACTAAAAGGGACTGACCGGCTTCTGTAATCTTTGTGCTGAGTGTCTCTTGGGTGTCATCTGGAGCGATAGGAATTGTTTTCTGGGTAATGATATCTCCAGTATCCATACCCTTATCCATCACCATGAGGGTTACTCCGGTTTCCTGATCGCCTGCAAGGAGACTGTTTTGGATAGGGGAAGCTCCACGCCAACGAGGCAAAAGAGAGGCATGAACGTTGAGCGCTCCAAGTCCAGGAATTTTCAAGACTTCTTCAGAAAGAATTTTTCCGTACGCAGCTACCACAATAAGATCTGGTTTCCAGTCACGAATCTTCCCAATAGCTTCCGCATCCATTTTCCTTGGCTGTTCGAGCGGGAGAGAATGTTTGAGAGCGAGTTCTTTTACAGCGCTTGCCTTCAATTCTTTTTTTCGTCCAGCAGGCTTATCTGGCTGGGTGATGACTCCAACAATATTATATTTCTCGGTAATGAGCGTTTCCAATAAAGCGGCTGCCAGATGAGGGGTGCCCATAAAAACTGTCCGTACTTGAGGGGTAGGCAGTTTCACGTATGGCGGAGGAGTAGGGATTGGAGTAGGCGCTGTCGTCTGCTCGGGTAAAGATTTCTTTTTCTTTGCGGCAAAGATTCCGTCAAGCCAAGCGGCCATAGTCTTTTTGTTCAGTATTATGTTTGTCTTGTTTTTTGAAACGATTGCAGATAAGGATTCCTTCGAGGTGATCAACTTCATGCTGAATCACAACGGCCAAAAATCCTGTTGCGCGGATTTTCTTGGGGAGCCCTTTTTCGTTCTGGTATTTTACGGTTACTGTTTCAGATCGGATAATAGGAAAAAATTGTCCTGGGAGACTGAGGCAACCTTCTTCAAAAACGATTTTTTCCTGAGAGTACGACGTAATTTCTGGATTAATCAGGTAGTAAATTTTCTTGTCTACTTCTGCTACTGCAAGACGAATATTCTTTCCAATCTGAGGTGCTGCTAAACCAACCCCTTCTTCGCGGTGCATCGTTTCAACCATCTCCGGGAGCAGTGCCTGAATCTCTGGTGAGAGAGGATCAGAAACCGGTACCGTTTTGGTAACGAGGATATCAGTATTTTCTCCGGTAACGAGTGAGAGCATAGGTCTAATGAAATGAAAGGGGATCAATATCGATAATAGATGTCTTGTTGGCAATTTTGAGAAAACTTTTGAGTGCCGTACTGAAAGGGGTGTTGTTTGGTATTCGAATGAGGATTGAGCTTTCGAACACCTTTTCGCGTTTGAGGTAGCGTGGAGTTTCTAGTATGTGAAAGCGCAGTTTTGATTCCTTTTTTCGGATCTCTTCGAGTGTGGTTGCAAATGAATCAAGCGTTTTTTGGAGGCTTTTTTCATCTTTATCCTGACAGGTAAGAGACAGGAGTCGTGAGTAGGGAGGATAAAAGAGAGATTCCCTCTCCATGAGAATTTTTTCGTAAACTTCCTTCGAAGGCTGGGTAATAACCCGCTCAAAGAAGGTGCTTTCTGGATGAAAGGTCTGGATAAGGACCTCTCCTTGCGCCCGTTTCTCAAGGAGCCCTACGAAGCGATAGAGGTGTTGAAAGAGCCTTTCGTCAGCCCGAAAATCAGGCCAGGAAAGCAAGCTATCCGCGTCAATCATAGCAATGAGCCCGAGATTGGGCAAGGGAGGATCCTTGATAACCATCTGAGTACCAATCAGAATATCAATCTTCCCGTTCATGCCATTTTGGTAGAGTTTTTCTGCCTCGCCAGCCTTATTCATGGTCGATCTATCAGCTCGAACGATTTTGGCGTTGAAAAAGATCTTTTTTACCTCTTTTTCGATTCTTTCAGTACCAAAACCAATGTGTCGAAATGAGAGTCCATGACACTTTGGGCAGCTTGGAAAGAGTGGGGTTTTATACGCACACCCAAGACACTTATAATATCCATCCGGAGTATCAACGAGAGCGTGTCCGGATTCTGGGCAACGAAAGATGTCTTTGCAACTCTCGCAGATAGAAAAAGCTGAGAGTCCCTGACGATGAATGTAGAGTAAAATCTGTTTTTTCTGGGAGAGGGTGTTGCGAATACTTTCTACCAGCTGTTCTGAGAGAGGGGAGTAGTTCTTTCGGTAGCGTTCGAGCTTAAGATTAATAAGCGTAAGCTTGGTTCCAAG
>JBBTWC010000008.1:71310-78044 GCA_038062975.1 Patescibacteria group bacterium
CGTTCCCAGGTATCAAAGGAGACGCCAGGAGACAGTTTGCTGTGAAGGACGGCAATATTTTTGGTATCAAAAAAGAGTGACGCGGTATCGGCAAGTCCTGAAAGGAGAGGAATTTCCGGAACCAAGATAAGAGTTTGTGTGCGGGAATTTCTTTTGGCAAGAAGAAATAGAAATCGAGTTGCATCCGAAAGAGCAAAGGAATCAAGTGAGACAATCGCATCTTCTTTGGTGAGTTGAAACTTTTTCACAAGAAGAAGTTCTTCTTTTGTTCCTTTGGGCGCTGGTCTATGTTCGGCTTCTGGGACCGCTTTTTCTCGCATCTGTACTCGCTTGGGGAGAAAGTGCTTCAGGACCCTTCCAAGAGGTGTGAAGTATTCTTCACTTATGAAAAGAGCAAGTTCTCGTTGATTTTCTGTGAGGAATGCTTCTCTTTCGACTCGGGTGATTTGCTTCATCCATACAGGTTGCTTTCCAGGGAGAATATTTTGATTGTAGACGATACCCTCTATTTCTCTGGATCCAAAAGGGATTTTTACCAGAGAGCCAAGAGGGATTTCTTTGGGACTCGCGTAGCTAAAAAGAGGGGATTTTTCCAAAGGCAGGATAATCACCGGTGCTACTTCGATACGGTAGAGAGTCTTTTCTGGCATGTCTCTATTGTAGCAGAGCGCCAAAAAAGAGTCTTTTACCGATTTACTTCAGTGTCCAAATAAAGATAAAGACCAGAGCTACGGTAAGGAGAATCCATTCAGTGATGAGGCGACGGTTGAGTCGGAAGTAATCATCTTCCAGCCAATTTGGATTACCGTGCAGAGTGGCATATTCATGCTGTTCTCTCTTGTTTCTGAAGTGACGCTTTGGGCTGTAAGGAGCGATGGTAAAGTATCCGAAATAGAATGGATGAAGCCATCTGATTCCCCAGCCACCATCAAACGTGTCGTGTATGAAATGCCAGAGCGTCCCGAGACACCAAACAATTCCGTAGAGCGGATTCCAGAGTCCGATAAGAAGTCCAATACCCGCGGAAAATAAAAGTGGTTTATGCAGGAGATCACGATGCTCATGAGCATAATGATCTACTTTCCCTTTTCTTTGTATGAGATGAACGATAAAATCGATATCCGGAGCAAGCGCTGCGACCACACCAAAAAGAATCAAGACAAAACTGTGTTCTCCAGAAAAGATAGAAACAAGAAATCCGATAACCAGACCAAGGGCAATATCGAGATACATATTGACTATTTTGTTACTTCTAGTAGTATTCATAACACAGTTCTTCACAACTCCAAAGTCCATATCAGGGTCCCTCTGAAGTCATTCAAAGGGATTGGGCCCTGATTTGTTCGTAAGAACAGGATGGTTTCTGCATGAGTGGAAATCCGGCATCCTCCGTAATCATGGGATAATTGATATCTGTCGCAAGACGTATGAGTCAATGAGTGGAACAACGGCGCCCACAGGCGTTTTTTTGTTTCAGAATTAAGGTGGCACCGCGGAAACCCGCCCTTAGTACGCAATGTTTGCATTGTGTTATGAGGGCGGTTTTTTTGTTTCTTCAATGAGAGAAACAGGCACGCATTCACCACAGAAAGGAGTTCTTTAAAAATGGAAAACGGAGAAAATCTTGATTGGAAACGGATTGGGAAAGCCCTGTTTCAAGAAGCGAGAAGGATCGGAAAAGAAAAGCAAGCAGAGGAACTTTTAGAAAGTTTACAGAAGCTTGTTCTATTTTCTGGGCAGGCTACCAGAAGTCGGAAAGTTCTCTTCCAAATTGGGAGAGCGCTTTTAAAAGATGATCCCGTGTTGCTTGTCCCGATTTGCCAAGACTATCGTTTTGGATCTGGACTTTTGGGATCAGAAGTTCCCGCATTGGCTCAGTTGCATGCTCAATTTCTGGAAAAGGTTACCGAGCTTTTTCCGTGTATAGCAGTTCGGTTTCTCATAGCCGACCAGGAATCAGAGAGCAAGGATCTATGTCAAGATCTTCGGAAAACCCCCGAAGATCTTTCTTTTCTGATGCAACAAAGCGCTGAAAGGACAGGGCAGTATGTTGCTTCGAAAGGGTGGCAGACCTTGATGATGACCGATGTAGTGGATAACCTGCTTGAGAAAGAAGAAGAGACGTTCCGCTGGATAGTTGAAAATCCTGCTTTCCACGCGAGGATTGTCTCGGATGTGCTTTCAAGGGGCCCTCTCTACGATCGAGTCAGGACAAATATGCCGTTTGAAGAAAAGAAAAAACGTACAGCGTATACAGCTGCGCAGTATGTTGTTTTGGGGCGCTATGCTTCGGAACACGGATTCCTTGTCTGCGGACATACGACAACCAATCTGTCTTGGTATCTTCAGTGCGAGGTCGGAATTTTGCATAATCCGGTCAGCCTCGCTTAATTAAGAGTGTATTTAGACAGAAGAACTAAGGACGTCATTCTAACAAGTGACGTCCTCTTTTTTATTGATGCTATAATAAAAGAGGTCGAGAGTAAAAATAAGTAATTATCGTAACTCTTACAAAAAATCTTATGAAAAAATATTTATTTACAAAAGGGATCGCCCTTGCTGGTATGATGAGCTTGATCGCTCTTGTCCCAGTACTGGCAGCAACCACGGTTACTGTAACCGGAGACACTGCTGCTGGAGAAAATCAGCCTGGATGGTTGTTTAATCGAGATATGGGTACTGCTACTCCATACGAGTTTAATGCTGCTGCTGCAAGTATTGGCACCGGGAGCTTGTATGTGAAGCCTATTGGCGTAAATGCGAGTGACAAATTTATTGGAGAGAATTTTGTAAACACACCTATCGCGAACATCAATACAATAGCCTACGATTTTAAGATCGGTGCTGGAGGTGTTGATACAGAAGAAGAACACTTCTACATGAATGTGTATGCAAACTTTGGCGTATCACCAGATGATAAGTTCTATGACTGTCGTTATAGTGTTGTGCCAACAGTCGGTTCAACAGGCGGATTCACTACGGTGACATTTGACCCTACCCAGTCTTATCCAGTAGCAACTCGTGGTGGCGCAAGTGCTTCACCTTTTATGTGTCCGTCAGTTCCTGCTGATATGGATACATTGAGTGCTGGTTCGAACATTCGTGTCTTTTCCTTGAATGTCGGAGATACTTCAACAAGCGATCTTGGTCTTGATGGGTATCTTGATAACGTTGTGGTTAACCTAGATAGCGATGTGACAACTTATGACTTTGAGCCAGTTCCTGTTGATACCGACGGTGACGGTGTTGCAGATGCGACTGATAACTGTCCTTTGATTTCAAATTCTGGACAGGAAAATACAGATGCAGATTCACAGGGAAATGCTTGTGATACCGATGATGACAATGATTCAGTTGCAGATGTAACAGATAATTGTCCTCTCAACGCCAATGCTGATCAAGCAGACACTGACGCTGATGGCGTAGGGAATGTTTGTGATGCTCTTCTCGGTCCTGCAGTAAGCAAGGACCAGTGTAAGAACGGAGGATGGATGGCTTTTAATGATCCTGTATACAAGAATCAGGGTCAGTGTGTCAGTTCTGTCGTAAGTAAGGGAAAGAATAACTAAGGATTCTTTTTCTCAAGAAAAAACACCCCTTCGTGGGGTGTTTTTCTTTTCTTATATTTTTCCTCGAGCCACATGCACCCAACCACATTCTCCATTTCCAATACTTTTCGGAATTTTGTGTATTTGAATATAGGTTTTAATGAGGGCTACATACTCTACGAAACTGAGCAGGTAGAAGAAGAAGTACATGCTTGGCGCCATGAGGGCATATTTCACACGATCTTTTCTAGAGATAGTAACTTCTGAGAGAATGGTCAGGGCAATATAAGCACTTACGACTGCGAAAGCACTGATGAGTGTCAGCCAGTCAGCATAGCGGACGATAACGTAAGTGATATATCCAATGATAACTGGTTCAAAGAAGAAGGCTATATCGGAGAAAATAGCGTAGGGGAGATAGACCCATGTAAACAGCTTGGTATGCTTTTTGTCTCTATTAAAGAAGAGAGAAAGGTTTTTTACAAAAGTCTGAGCGCGACCATATTTCCAACGAAAACGCTGACGGATGAGTCCAGAAATGTCCAGTACGCTTTCGGTGTATGCAATAACGTCTGATCCATACACAACGCGGTTTTCTTTGTTTCCGCGCTTCAGGATCTTCATTGTGAGGTCGATATCTTCAGTAATAGTATCGGTATCATAATACCCGACTTCTTCAAGGGTAGATTGTCGGAATACTGAACCAATACCACCAATAATATATTCGATGTTAAACACTGTTTGTGCTCGCTTCATCTGATAACAAATGAGGTATTCAAATATCTGAATGAGATTGAGGAGAGTTCCGTTACTTCGAATTTTTACATTTGATGAGAGTGCCTTTACTTTTGGGTCCATGAAATGACGAGCGGCGTTTTTGAGCGCATCTGGATGAAGGAAAGAGTCGGAATCAAGACACATGATAAGTTCTCCGGTTGCATAATTTCGCATGGCATTATTGAGCGCATGCGCTTTCCCTTTGTTGGTTTGAGTATGTGCGACAAAGTTATATCCGAATGTTTCGTATTCTTTGGCAATTTCAAGTGTACGATCCTGGGAACCGTCATCCATCACAATTACCTGGAGTTTATTCTTTGGATAATCTGAGAGAAGCACAGAATGAATAGAGCGTTCAATAGTGGTCTCTTCATTGTGTGCCGGAAGGATAACGCTAAAGGTTGGCCAAAAAGGTTCTTCTTTATTGAGAGAACGCTTTTTCTCCAACACTTGATGAAGCATGTAGACATCTGACCCCACCAAAAAGAGAACCATTCGGATAATGTTAATGGTTCCAAATACGACGATGAGAGAAGTGATGAGGATTGAGAAAATTTCCATAGAGTGTAAGAGAATATTATTTCAACACCCTCCGAAGAATTCGGGAGAGAATAAAACTTGTTGCAATAATGGTAATCGCTAGTACAGCCAGGGCACTGAGAAAGGATTGGAGTATTGATCCAGAATCTGAGTCTCCAGTTATGGAAAAGAATTTCATGCTCAAGAAAGCGATGAAGGCGACAGTGATGATTTGAGCGACAGGAATCATAGATTTGTAGCATCAATCTTAAAACTGTATATTATACTCTGATTTTGTTGATTTGTCAATATATGGCATAAATAGCTTGATATTTTGGCTTTTTTAAGCTACTATCTGGCTATGATATACCAACGACGAAAACTTTTTATTGGATTACCGCTCTCACCAGCTCTTCGGAAGAGGCTTACTCGAGAGATAGGGGAGTGGCCCAAGGAGGCTATTATCCCGACTCGGGAAGAGAATCTTCATATCACCCTTATGTTTTTGGGGTATGTGTATGAAGATCAAATTCCAGAGGTAACCGAGAAACTGATTGAGGCCACAGAAGGGGTGCCGTTTTTTGAACTTCATTTTACGAAAATGGAACTCCTCGATAGCGAAGAAAATCCAAAGATGATTTGGCTGACAGGGGAGCCAAGTGAAGAGCTCAAGAATTTGCATGAACGTATCGAAAAAGCCTTCTCTTCTTTTGTGACCGAACGGAAAGCCTATCGACCACATATCACTCTTGCCAAAACCAAGAAACCAAAATGGCTTGCACTTCCCAAGAAACCTATCCTCAAAGATTCGCTCAGTCTTATGGAGTCTATCGATTCCGTAGTGTTGTTTGAGAGTTTGGATATCGAAGGAAAGCGCCATTACGAACCTATCGATACCTTTCCGTTGGCATAACAATGTATGAACGTCCTTGGGATTCCTATTGATGTTACTTCGCGTAAAGGAATTCTTGAGCGTGTCGAAAGTATTTTACAGGGTAACGATTTTCATCAGGTTGTTACTGTGAATCCGGAATTTACTTTGCTTGCGGAAAAAGATGTATCTTTTCGAGAAGCCCTTTTGTCTTCCGATAACCGATTTGCAGATGGTATCGGAATTACGTTAGCTGGATTCGCACAAGGAAGAGTAGTGGATCGTTTTCCAGGCGCTGATCTTTTAGAAGTTATTTTGAAAATGTGCGAAGAGAGAAGCCTTTCTGTTTTTTTGGTGATTCGAAAAGATGGATTGAGTAACTTTACAGAGATCAAAAAAAAGCTTTTGAAAAAGTATCCTGCATTAGAAGTGTCTGGAGTAGAATGTGATGCGAGTTTTCAAGAAGTGTCAGAAGAACTTTTTTCTCATGATGTCGTCTTGTGTAACTTTGGAGCTCCAAAACAAGAAATTTTTCTTTCAAAGTTAAAAGACAGTGATTCTCGAGTGAAGCTTGCAATGGGCGTGGGAGGATCGTTTGACTATATAACCGGAAAAAGACCACGGGCACCAAAAATACTTCGAAAGATAGGATTGGAATGGTTATGGAGACTGATCCTCCAGCCAAGTCGTGCGGGAAGAATTTGGAATGCTGTTGTTATTTTTCCGTTTCATCTTCTTTTCGCAACGGTAAAAAAATAAAGAGAATTGAAAACAGGGATACCGCACGATGTGTGGTATCCCTGTCTCTTTGCCTGATTTTTCAGGCTCTTTTCTTGCCAGGTCTAGCTGGAGTGGCTCTTGGCCGGCGGAGTCTTCTTCATCTCCGAGCGGAGGGTGTCGATGATCGCCTTGGTGTTGAAGTTGCTGCCGATGTCCGGGACGGTGACCGCCGCTCGCGAGCCACAACGAACCGAAGTGAAGCTGATCTTCTGTCCATCACCTTCCAGCGTGATGAAGCA
>JBBTWC010000009.1:0-34791 GCA_038062975.1 Patescibacteria group bacterium
TCTTGATTCTGGTAGTAGCGATCCTTTCGGTAACATACTTCTTGGCTACAGAAGCAATGAAGCGTTTTTACTACCAGCACTTCAATACACTTGGCTTTCCTATAAGGAAGAAAAGAGTAGTGTAAAAGACAAAAAGAAAACGGACTCATGTGCACGAGTCCGTTTTTCTTTTCTTGGAGACTACTGTTTTGATTGAATCTTTTCTTGAAGAAGAGAAATTGTTTCATCAAGCGATTTGGTGCCGAGTTGGCCGTCATCGCGGCTTTCGACGGACACGTTTCTGTTCTCAATTTCTTTGTCACCGACGACGAGGAGATATGGGATCTTTTGCATTTTGGCTGTCCTGATACGTTTTCCGAGGGACTCGTCGTTTCCGTGGAGCTCTGTCCGGATATCGATCTCTTGGAATTTTGCTAAAAGTTCTTCAGCGTAGCTCCGATGCTTTTCACTTACTGGGAGGATAGCAATTTGTACCGGAGAAAGCCATAAGGGGAAAGCTCCGGCGAAGTGTTCGATAAGGATAGCCATGAAACGCTCGTAGGAGCCGAGGATGGCACGGTGGATCATAACAGGAGTTTCTTCTTTCCCATCGCTTCCGGTATAACTTAAGCCGAATCGTTTCGGCATAGCAAAGTCTATTTGGATAGTTGCAAGCTGGCGTTCACGTCCCAAAGAATCGGTAAACATGTAATCAAGCTTTGGCCCGTAGAGAGCAGCTTCTCCTTCCATGCGCTTTGCATCCAAAGAGAGATCATTAGAAATTTCTTGGAGCATAGTTTCGGCAGTATCCCAGTCTGCGTCATCGCCGATGTACTTTTCTGGAGTGCTGAGATCACGAACCGAGAGTGAAACCCAATGGTTTCCGTACATACCAAGACTTGAATAAAATTCTTTTATGATGTTTGCTATACTCTTGGCCTCCTCTTTTATTTGGTCTACTCTGCAAAAAATATGACCGTCATCTACGGTAATGGCACGTACACGCGTAAGGCCTCCAATCTCGCCTGGTTGCTCATCCCGATACTGCATGGTTGATTCCATATAGCGTAAAGGAAGATCTCTATAGCTTCGAGGCCGTGACGCATAAATCTGTGTATGATGGGGACAGTTCACTGGCTTCATGACGAATTCATCATAGTGACTAATGACCTTGATGAGCTCGTCAGAAAATTTTTCTGCGTGACCGGAAGTGACATAAAGATCTCTTTTAGCAATATGAGGAATAGTCACTGGTTGCATGCCGTACTTCTTGCTTATCGAGAGAAGGGCATTCTGAAGCTCACTTCGAAGAACCGTTCCTTTAGGTGTGAACAGAGGAAGTCCGGCACCTACAAGAGGCGAGAAAGTGAAGAGGTCGAGTTCTTTTCCAAGTTTGCGATGATCTCGTTTCTTGGCCTCCTCTTGTCTTTCGAGATATATCTCAAGTAATGCTTTGCTTTCAAAAGCAATGCCGTACACCCTGGTGAGCATGGGATTTTTTTCATCACCACGCCAGTATGCTCCAGCAAGATGAGTGAGCGTGAAAGAATGGGGATCAATTTCTCGAGTGTTTTCTACGTGTCCACCCACGCAGAGATCAGTGAAGTTTCCTGTTTCATAGAGAGAAATTGCCGTACCTGCTTGCTCGAGATCATCAATAATAGCAAGTTTATAAGGATTATCTGAAAAGAAAGCTCTCGCTTGTTCGGCAGTAACTTCTTTTTTGATGAAGTCTAGATTTTTCTTTACGAGATGACGCATAGTTTTTTCTAGGCGCTTTAAATCTTCTGAGGAGGGGTTTCTCCCTTCAGAAAACTCTATATCGTAGTAGAAGCCGTTATCAATGACCGGACCAACAGAGAGTTTTGCTGCTGGATCATGTTCCAAGGCTGCAGTTGCTAAAAGATGTGCCAGAGAGTGGCGGATAGAAGAAAGTGTATCTGGCATAAAGGGAAAGTTATTTCTTTTCGTCGACGGTTTGGAATGAGAGGTTGAGATCTTTCTTGAGTTCGAATTCTTGATTGAAGTCGCCAGTCTTTGTCTTTATGTGGACATTGACGGGGATAGTTCCTACACCAGACTGCTTCTGGATCAAGAGTTTGTAGTTTTCGGCTTTGATTGTATCAGGGAGTTCGTATTTGAGTGTTGTGTGGACATCGCTCTGCCCAATTTCTACATCTACGAAGCCGCCGAAATACGTCTTGTTAAATTCTTCGTTGGTGAGTACGGCGTTGATCATGAAGCGTTCAAGATACTTGGATCCTTTTGGTACAAAGGCACGAAGGTAGGTGTGATAATCACTCGTGCGCCAGTCTCCATATGGAGCGGTATTTTTGTATGTTTGCACGACGGTGGCTATTGGTTTTTCTCCGGTAAAGTCTACAGTGTAATCAATAGAGCGCTTGATGTAGTAGTCAGTCTTGAGAGCTCCGAGGTTGGCATCGACAAGCATAAGGTAGTCACCATCCCAGTTTTCAGTGACAACGCTTCCGTCCCAGTGGACACTCTCGATCATAGACTGAAGCTTTTCATCCTTGAAATGCATCATCACATTTTTCTCGCGGAGTTCATTGAGAGTCAGTTCGGCAACCTTTGGAGCGTTACTGACGGTAGCAATACGAGGAATGATTTCAGCTGCTAATTTTTTCATGATGGCCTTACGATTTTGTTTCGCTTCAGCAGAGACATTTTCTCCGAGGTAGGCCTTTTCTACTGCCTCTTCGAGTTTGAGTGCGCCACCTTCGCTGGTGAAAGTAGTAGAGTAACCTGCTGGAGTGATAGGGCCAGTTAAGGCAAGTACATGATCAAAAACATCGGCATTTACAGCAATGACAGCATCAAACTGCTCTCTTCCTCCAGAGAGTTTGTAAAAGTATTCTGCTTTGGCAGCATTGGTTGGGAAGTCTGGTGAGAAGTTGGAGTCCCGGAATTTCCATTTCTTGAGCTGCATCTTCCTGGTGAGAGGGTAGGGAG
The DNA here is from genome assembly GCA_038062975.1 of Patescibacteria group bacterium. Lineage (GTDB taxonomy): Bacteria > Patescibacteriota > Minisyncoccia > Moranbacterales > UBA1568 > UBA1568. Next base: position 2,953 of record JBBTWC010000009.1, read on the forward strand.
GAGCAATCTTTGCGTTGATGCGTTGGTCCAGAAGATTAGCGTCTTCAACAAAGCTTGAGATAACTTCACCGTTCTTTACTTTGATAATGGCATACTGACCTAAAAATCCTCCTCCTGGACGGAGCTCGTAGTTATTCTGAAGCATAACGAGGAACGTCCACGTACGATCATTTTTGGCTGTTAGTTCGGATACCAGGTTATCGATCACTGCAATTTCCTTTTTTGTGTCCTGAGAGATTGGAAGAAGCTTTGATACTTTTTGAAAGAGATTGAGTCCGCCAGCTGCAAACTGAGTCTTGTGTCCTTTGGCATAGAAGAAGATGCCTGCTCCAGCGAGGATAAGTACAACCAAAACGATGGCGATGATGCGACCTTTGGTAAAAAATCCGTTTTTCATGAAAGAAAAAGACAAAATTTAGATTTGGCTTATGGCCAATTTGATACGCTGACTTTATTGAGGAAAAGTCGCAATTATACCCTCACAGTCTAGCAGGGAGAGCTCTATTTGAAAAGCAGATCACTTCTTTTCTCCCCGGACTCTTTTTCCACCTTTACTCTTTGAGAGAGGGTGCTATACTGGGCGCAAAAGAGTGAGAGTATAATTTCGTTTAATATCGTTTCTATGAGCGCGTTTCGAACAGGGGATATTTTGAAAGAATCTTGGGGCATCTTTAAGGAGAAGATGCTTTTGGTTTGGCTTGTGTTGGCTATCATGTGGGGCATTTCATTTTTCTTCGGTATATTTCAGGAAAACGTAGGAGAAGAGAGTGCTTTTGGTGCACTTATAAGTCTTGTGTCTTTTGTAGCTACTATTCTTCTTGAGCTGGGAATGATTCGCGTCTTTTTGAATTTGGTTGATCACAAGGAAGCAAAGATTGAGCAACTTTTCTCTGAGTCACATCATTTCTTCCGATATCTCGGAGCGTTCATTCTTTTTGGACTTGGCGTGCTGATAGGTTTGATTTTGCTTATTATCCCTGGTATCTACATAGCCCTACGCTATGGTTTCTTTGCGTACTTTATCGTTGATAAAGACACGAAGATTATGGAGTCTTTTGAAAAGAGTGCGAATGTTACGAAGGGTATCAAATGGCAATTGATTGTTTTTGCGCTCGCAATGCTTGGAGTGAACATTCTTGGTTTCTTGTGCTTGGGTATTGGTCTCCTCTTTACTATCCCGGTTACCTCACTTTCTTTTGCTGTCCTCTACCGAAGACTGGTAAGTGATGTGCAGGCTTCGGTGAAACCGGTAACGACACCAGAAACGGTGCCTTCAGATACTCCTCTTGTTCCACCAGCACCAGTTGCGTAAAAAGTGTTGAGAGCTAAGACCGCCCTTATGAAAGGGCGGTTTTTCTTATTGGAGAAGCCAGGTATTGAGGAGTAAGTTTATCTTTCCGATGAAGCGTAGTTCCTTCTCGGAAATTTTCCCCTCAGAGAATGTATCTTCTGGGAGTATGGTTTTTTCGAGAGCAATAAACTCTGTTTGAGATGTAAGGAGAATACGAAGATTATCATAACGAAGCTCTTTTTCTTTCTGGAGAATCTCTCGTTCGAGGGTTTCTGGTGAGACCAGTTCTTCTTGTGGAGGGGCTACTGCCCCAAGAACTTCTTCGTTTGGTGGAAGCTGCTCGATTTCGTCAGGTTGTGTTTCAGATGAGCTTTTCTCTGTAGGGACGGATTTCTTCCACTCCCATTCTTTTTGTTTATTTTTTTCGTAGAGAGCATCTTCTGGTATGGATTTTGCTTCACTATATTTCACTTTGTCGATAGTCTTTTTATCTGGGCCACGAAGTTCGATGCGACCTTTCTTATTCGGAAGAGTGAAGAGTGAAGTGGTACGTGAGAGTATCCTCTCTTTCCCTCCAGGGATAATAAAGTCTTCTTGTATAGGATGATTGGTCATTTTCTTGGAACTTGATCCTGTGGCGACGCTGAAACCTTTCAGGTTTACTTCTTTCTTTTCTTTATTGTGAATACGAAGCCACTCGTTTTCACTATCTTTTCCTTGTGGATTCGGAAAAAGAGCCGTGATGCGAAGCTTTGGAGCTTCATAGTCGGTTATCTTTAGGGAAAAAGTTTCTGTGGTCTCGTCTTTTCCGTCATTTACTGTGAGCGTGACTGTATAGGTACCGTTCGTGTCATAGGTATGTGAAGTTTCTTCTTTGTAGCTTTTATGGTTGTCTCCGAAATTCCAAACATATTTGAGCTTGTCTTTGTCGGTATCGTCACCTTTAGCATCAAAGGATACCGGAACATCACGGAAGCCTTTTTTCGGGACTTTTTCTTTTGTTTCTGGAAGCGTGTTTAGCATATTGTCAGCTCCAGGAGTAGGAGTACCTCCTCGAAGTTTTCCTGAAAGAGCATTGAGAGAAATGCCCTCTTTCGTTTTTTCGTATGAAACCCTGTCATGTTCGATGCCTTGAGTATCGAAGAGCGAAACACTCTCATTACTATTATTTAACGCGAAACCAAAGTCACTTCGGAAAAGTACGAGGTACCCTTTTCCGGGGATGTTTGTGCCTGAAGGAATCAAGTAGCCCTTCCCTTGAGAGTTATCTCGAAGGAACCACAGGGAAAGATCGATCGGATCGAGCGTGGTATTGTAGAGCTCAATAAATTCAAGTTCTTCTTCGTCTTCAAAAGGATTTGGAAGGAGTTCATTTATACGGACGGCACCAGAAGATATGTTTTGTGGGATTTCTTCCTCGTCTGGCACAGGAGATTCTCCTTTGCTGTTGGCAGGATTTGGATGCTGAGAAAGAGACCAGAGAAGTGTCTCTGTGTCTCGTGTGAGGCTTATTTTATTTCCTGGATTCGCTTGTATGGGAGTAGTGTCGGAAAACACCTTTCCATTTCCCCAAGCGAGACTGTCTATAAGTACTCCGCTTGTTCCGGATTTTGTATACAAAGCAATACTATTATCTTTCGCAGGAGATGACTTACTTTTTGTATCGGCGAGTAACGAGAAAATACCGTCACTGTTTGCCCAGAGGAAGTATCCTTTGGCTGGGATCGTAGAGTCTTTTTCAAAAACTCGGACAGAGCTTTCGGTCCCGCTACTTGTTTTTCTTCGGAGTTGAAAACCAGAAATATCAATTGATGAATTCCCAGAATTATAGAGCTCGATAAAGTCATCTTGCTCGCTTTCTCCCGAGATTTGAATTTCGCTTAAGATAATTTCAGAAAAAGAGACAGCGCCGACATGGATCGGGCAAGAAAAATACAAAGAAACAAAAAGAAAAAAGAGAAAGAGTTTTTGTTTTTGCATACGCACCTTAATGATAGCGCAAGAAGAGGAAAAAAGCTTGATTTTTGTCTTATTTCATGCTACAATGGATAGGAAGAAGTGATAATTTTCTTTTACAAAGCCTATGTTTGGCAAGCGTGAGAAGAAAGAAGATGGTGAGAGCAATATGTTTGGCGCTGCGATCATGAGTCTTTTGACTGGAGTGCTCTTTGGTAAAGTCCAAGAATTCTTTAGCGGAGTTTTTCTTTCAGCGAAAGATGCCACAGAAGCCTATGTAAAGCACATGATCCAAAAATTGATCATTGGACTTTCAGTGGTTGTTGGACTCCTCTTTATTCTCATTGGTTTGGCGCAAGTGATTAGCTATGTCTATCAGAAGCCAGGTCTTGGAGAAATTATTGTCGGTGGAGCCATTTTGATTCTTTCTCTCGTCTGGTCACTTATTCCCGGAAAGAAAGATGAATAGGAAAGATGTTTCTCTAAAAATAATAATAAGATAAATATTTAATACAAGCTGCTATGAGCGCAATCAAAAAGACAGTAGACGAAGTAAAGGGAAAGGTTATTTCTGAAGCAGAGAAGGCGCAGGCCCGTGCTCAGAAAGAAATGGAGAAGGTAAAGAAACAAGTCGAAGGTACTTTGAAAAAGGCTGACGACTATGTAAAGAAGAATCCAGAAAAAGCCGCTCTTATTTCTGTTGGTATTGGAGCTGCTCTTGGAGCTGCTGCAGCTATGCTTATCGGAAGCGGAGCAAAGAAGAAAAAAACTGCCAAGAAATAGTATCGCATGATATATACCCCTTGCCTCGGCGAGGGGTTTTCTTTTTGCTAAGTTTCCTTCGTAGTACAATAGAGGTATGAAGAAATGGATATTGATCATTGCTGGGTGCATTATCCTTTTGGGAGCTGTTGCTTTCGGATGGTTTTTTGTCCGGAAAGATAAAACGGCAGCGTATACCAATACTGTTGAGACCTTGGTTCTTCTCAATGAAGCAGACCAAGAGAAAGAGAGTGTTACGGAAGAGGGGGTGGAAAAAGTCCCAGCTCCTTTGGAAGTTTCTTCTCCTCTTGAGACAGAAGAAGAAACAAAGAAAGAAGAAGTACAAGACAAAGAACCCGCAAAGAAAGTGTCTGGAGGCCCGAGTATCATTTCTCGGCTCATGAGTTCTGGCTATGCGAAAAGTAGCGGACGGAAGATCGATACCGTGGTTATTCATTCTTCGTATGATGCTTTGGGGAGTGATCCTTATTCTGTATCTGGGCTCATCAAAGAGTATGAAAGCTATGGTGTGAGTGCGCACTATCTTATTGATCGGAAGGGGAATGTCTATCGTCTTGTAGAAGATACCAATATTGCCTATCATGCCGGATCAAGCACAATGAAGGATGGACGGAGCAACGTAAATAATTTTTCCATTGGTATTGAAATGATGAATCTTGATGATGGAAAGAGTGAATATACGAGTGCACAGTACGCTTCGGTTAATAGCCTTGTCTCTTCTTTGAAGAGTCAGTATGCTATTACTTCAGTGGTCGGGCACGATGATATTGCTCCGGGGCGAAAGACTGATCCTTGGAATTTTGATTGGAAGAAATTGAAATAACTCTATGGAAGAAAAGAAATACACATTTTTGCTCCATATTGGACGCGAGCGCTCCAGGCTCTCTCTTTTGAATGAGGCGGGGTTGGTAGTGGAACATGCTTGGGAAGAGAGTCGTGATATGGGACGGAGGCTTTTTGAGGCCATTTCTGCCATTTTGAAAGAACAAAACCTTTCTCCAAAGGATGTTTCTCTCTTTGAGATCGAGACAGAGGATGATGTATTGGACAGTTCTACTTCAAAGCGTATTGCAGAAACGGTTCAAAAAGTATATACTTTTTCTGTGTCCCGCCTTCATTCTTCCAATCAGGGAGAAGGGCGCTAAAAAAGTCCTTTCGAGCCAATGAGGGCTCTAGAAAGGCAAAAAATACAAAGTGACACCTCTTTGCCTAAAACAAAACATTTTTTCATAACGGCTCCGAAAAGCCAGTTTTTTGGTATCATTTGACAAGAAAAATAAACGCTGTTAGAGTTAATCGTACTGTTTTGAAAATGGCCCCACTTTCGGGAGGGAATCTATCATCACTCCTCGAAAGGTAATGTTTCCAAGCGGATGGAGCGGAATCACGCTTTCGTCACAATTTAATAGTTTATCCGGTAATCTCACTTACCCTACTTGTTTTAAATTCTCTCTATTTAAGGCAAGGAGTGTGGATGTGAGTGTCTTTTTATGTCCAAACCAAGTAAGGCTCTGCGAGTGAAAGCTTCTTTCGGAAAAGACTCATCTCTCGCCAAAAGACGATTTTTTAATAACCGCATTACGGTCTCTCTTCCGGATCTGATCGAAGTGCAAAAGGACTCTTATCAGTGGTTCTGGGACAAGGGTCTCCAGGAGCTCTTTGATGAGATCAATCCAGTCGCTGACTTCACGAGCAAGGATCTTGAGCTCACAGTCGGTGAATACTATCTGGATGAGCCAAAGTACAGTGCGCTCATCTCAAAGAACAAGAACATCTCATACGAGGCACCACTTCGTGCTAAGGCTACTCTTCTTATGAAGAAGACCGGTGAGGTGAAAGAACAAGAAATTTATCTCGGGGACTTCCCTGTGATGACAGAACGCGGAACCTTTATTATCAATGGTGTAGAGCGTGTTGTTGTTAGTCAGCTGATTCGCTCTCCTGGAGTCTTCTTTACGATGGACTACCAGAAGGGAAAGAAGTTGTTTGGTGGAAAAATTATCCCAAACCGTGGAGCCTGGCTTGAAATCGAGACCGATATTGATGGTGTCATCTCTGTAAAAATTGACCGTAAGCGTAAACTCCCGATCACAACACTGTTCCGGGCTTTTGGCTTTGATGAAAAGAAATTACGTGAAGAGTTTGCTGACATTGATGCTGGAGAAACGAAGTACATCGAGACTACTCTCTTGAAGGACCCAGCGCATAATCAGGGTGAAGCCTACCGTGAAGTCTATAAGCGTCTTCGTCCAGGGGATTTGGCTACAGAAGAGAACGCTAAGCAGATGATTGATGCTATGTTCTTCAACTTCGAGCGCTATGACTTTGGAGCTGTGGGACGCTACCGTTTGAATCAACGTTTGTCTGTTGATCGTGCTGACAAAGAAGAAAACCGTATCTTGAATACCGAAGATCTCGTATTGATCGTTAAAGAAATCATCCGTCTCAATAATGATCCAGAAGGACGAGCTGATGATATTGATCACCTTGGAAACCGTCGCGTACGCGCCGTAGGAGAATTGATTCAGAACAAACTGCGTGTTGGTATGTACCGTATGGTACGTAACATTAAGGACCGTATGAGTACCTGTGATCCAGACACGGTTGTACCAGGACAGTTGATCAACCCTCGACCAGTAGCTGCCTCTGTAAAAGAATTCTTTTCCAGTTCACAGCTTTCACAGTTCATGGATCAGGTAAATCCACTCGCTGAGCTCGAACACAAGCGCCGTTTGTCTGCGATGGGTCCTGGAGGACTGACTCGCGAACGCGCTGGATTCGAAGTGCGTGATGTTCACCACTCTCACTATGGACGCATCTGTCCTATTGAAACTCCAGAAGGACCAAACATTGGTCTCGTTGGTCACCTTGCAAGCTATGCGCGTGTCAACGAATATGGATTCCTTGAGACTCCATACCTTATCGTGAAACAAGAAGTCGAAGCGAAGAAAGAGGATTTGGAAAACCGTATCTTGGCTGAGGCTGTTTCCGGTGTTGCAAAGGTTGGAGAAAAATTGACTGAAGAAACCGCAAAGAAAGTCGCCGACAAAATGAAGGGGAAGACCGTAAAGGTTGTTCCGTTTGTTACGTTCGATATTGAATATCTGAATGCTATCGTTGAGGATCGTAAGATCATTGCGCATGCCGCAATCGAACTTGATGAGCACCACAACGTAACAGAATCCATGGTAGAAGCTCGTGTGAAGGGTCATCCAGAAACGATTGACGCTACTTCACTCGACTATATTGATGTTTCTGTAAAGCAGTGTATCTCTATTGCAACCGCTCTTATTCCATTCTTGGAAAATGACGATGCCAACCGTGCATTGATGGGATCAAACATGCAACGCCAGGCTGTTTCATGTGTTGTTCCAGAAGCTCCGATTGTTGGAACCGGTATCGAAGATAAGGCTGCTCGTGATTCTGGACAGGTAGTGCTCGCAGCAGAAGCTGGTGAGGTTATTGCTGTCGATGGTCAGCACATCATCATTCGTTCCAAGGCTCCAGCTGGTTCGAAGAAAGAATTTGTTGATTACGAATATCTTTTGCAGACCTTTGAAAAGTCCAACGCCTTTACTTCGATGAACCAGGTTCCTCGTGTAGCCAAAGGACAGCACGTTGCCAAGGGAGATCTTTTGGCTGACGGTGCTTCGACTGATCATGGAGAACTTGCTCTCGGACAGAACATGACTATCGCCTTCGTTTCGTGGGAAGGATTTAGTTATGAAGATGCTATCGTCGTTTCTGAGCGCGTTGTGCAGAATGATCGATGGAGCTCTATCCACATTGAAGATTTTTCTATCGACGTTCGTGATACAAAGCTTGGACCGGAAGTTGTGACTCGTGATATTCCAAACATTGGTGAAGACCGCTTGAAGAACCTTGATGAAAACGGAATTATCCGTATCGGTGCAGAAATTTCTTCCGGCGATATCTTGGTTGGAAAAATTACTCCAAAGGGTGAAGGTGATTTGACTGCTGAAGAGCGACTCCTTCGCGTTATCTTTGGAGAGAAGTCTCGCGACGTAAAAGATTCTTCTTTGTACCTCCCACATGGTGAGCACGGAAAGATTGTAGATGTAAAAATCTTCTCACGTGAGCGCGGTGACAAGTTGCCTATGGGAGTATTCCAGCAGATTCAAATTTCTGTCGCTCAAATGCGAAAGATTTCTGTTGGTGACAAGCTCGCTGGACGTCACGGAAACAAGGGTGTTATCTCTCATATCGCACCGGTAGAAGATATGCCATACCTTCCTGACGGAACTCCAGTTGATATTATCTTGAATCCACTCGGTGTTGCTTCTCGTATGAACATTGGTCAGATCTTGGAAACTCACCTTGGGTGGGCTGCTAAGACACTTGGATACAATGTTGCCAGTTCTTCATTGGACGGTGTACGCGAAGAAGATATTAAGGCAGAGCTGCGCAAGGCTGGTCTTCCAGAACATGGAAAAATTCGTCTCGTTGACGGAAAGAGTGGTCAGCCATATGACAATGAGTCAACGGTTGGAGTGATGTATATTATGAAGCTCAATCACCTTATCGAAGACAAAATCCACATGCGTTCCATTGGACCATACTCGCTTATTACCCAGCAGCCGCTTGGTGGTAAGGCGCAGTTCGGTGGACAGCGCTTTGGAGAAATGGAAGTATGGGCACTCGAAGGATATGGTGCCGCCTATACACTCCAGGAAATGTTGACAATCAAATCTGATGATGTGCTTGGACGATCCAAAGCATACGAGTCGATCATCAAGGGTGAGCCAATCAAACCACCAAATCTCCCAGCATCTTTCCATGTGCTCGTGAATGAGCTCAAGGGTCTCTGCTTGAACGTAGAGCTCAAGGGTGCCAAAACCATCGATGACGATGATGAGGTAGGTCATGTTGAAGTGGTTTAATCAAGGCACATTGAAATAGCACACAACACTATGGAAAACATTACAAAAGTTAGCGATTTCGAAAGCGTGCGCCTCACTTTGGCTAGTCCTGATCAGATTCTGGAATGGTCACATGGTGAAGTCACGAAGCCGGAAACCATCAACTACCGAACACAGCGTTACGAGTTGGATGGATTGTTTTGCGAAAAGATTTTCGGTCCTTCAAAAGATTGGGAATGTTACTGCGGAAAGTACAAGCGTATTCGTTACAACGGTATTGTCTGTGACAAATGTGGCGTTGAGGTAACTCGTGCCATCGTTCGTCGTGAACGCATGGGTCACATCAAGCTTGCAACACCAGTTTCTCACATCTGGTTCCTTCGCGGAGTTCCTTCAAAAATCGGTTTGGTTTTGGGAATTTCTCCGCAAGAACTTGAGCGTGTTATCTACTTCTCGTCGTATATCATCATGGATGTAAACGAGAATCTGAAAGAACAGGCCATGGTTTCCTTGGAAAAGGAATACAAAGCGAAGCAGAAAGAAGTGAAAGCTGCTGAGAAGAACGAAAAGATTCTTGAGAAAGTCTTGGATGAATTGAAAGATCAGTACAAGGGAACGAAAGATGATATCAAGAATGTTCGCCCATATCAAATTCTTTCTGAAGTAGATTACTTCAATCTCTCCAGTCGTTTCGGACAAATCTTTACTGCCGGTATCGGTGCTGAAGCTATTCGCAAGATTCTGGAAAAGATTGATGTAAAGAAGCAGTTGGAAATTCTGAAAGCAGAGCTCGCTGCCAACGAAGGAGTGGATACCAAGAAACTCCTCCAGCGTCTCAAAGTGTATCAGGGATTTGAAAAGGCCGGACTGCGTTTTGAATGGATGTTGCCAACGGCTCTTCCAGTTATTCCACCGGACCTTCGTCCGATGGTCGCTTTGGATGGTGGCCGTTTCGCTACTTCTGATTTGAACGATCTCTATCGTCGTATCATCAACCGTAACAATCGTCTCAAGAAATTGATGGCTATTGGTGCTCCTGAGGTTATTACACGCAATGAAAAGCGTATGCTTCAGGAAGCAGTTGATGCTCTCTTTGACAACAGTGCTCGTCGTGGACAGGCTTCGACAGCAGCTTCGACTGGTCAGCGTCGAGCGCTCCGTTCTTTGGCAGATGCCTTGAAAGGAAAGCAAGGACGTTTCCGTCAGAACCTGCTTGGAAAGCGTGTTGACTACTCTGGACGTTCTGTTATCGTCGTTGGACCAAATCTCAAACTGCACCAGTGTGGTTTGCCAAAGAAAATGGCTCTTGAATTGTTCAAGCCATTTATCATCAACAAACTGATTGAAAAGGAATACGCTCATAACGTGCGTACGGCTGGCCGAATGGTGGATGCTGAAACAGAAGAGGCTTACGAGATTCTCGATCAGATTATCGGACACCACTACGTATTGTTGAACCGTGCACCGACCCTTCACCGTCTCTCTATTCAGGCTTTCCAGCCAGTATTGATTGAAGGAAAGGCTATCCGCTTGCACCCAATGGTTTGTAGCGCTTTCAACGCTGACTTCGATGGTGACCAGATGGCTGTTCACGTACCGTTGACTGATCAGGCTCGTCACGAAAGTGCGACTATCATGCTTTCATCCAAGAACCTGCTCAAGCCGGCTTCTGGAGAGCCGATTGTTTCTGCAACACTGGATATGGTTTTAGGTGCTTACTACCTGACTCATATCAAGCCAGAAGGAAAAGGCATGGGTAAGGCATTTGGAACGATGGACGAGGCTATCTTGGCCTATCAAAACGATATCGTTGCGGTAAATGCTCCGATCAAGCTTCTCTTCAATGGAGAAATGATTGATACTTCTGTTGGTCGCGTCTTGATGAACGATATTTTCCCAGAAAGTATGCGCTTCATTAACGAAGAGCTTATCAAGAAGGATCTTAAAGTAATCATGTCGACCATCCTTGAAACTATTGGACAGGATGAGGCCGCCAAGTTCGCTGATCGTATGAAGGATCTTACGTTCAAGGCTGCTTCTCGCTCTGCGCTCAGCTGGGGTATGGATGACCTTCCAGTACCAGCAGAAAAGAAGGCTCTGATTACGACTGCTGAAGGACGTGTAAAAGAGGTTCATGAGCAATTCAACATGGGACTTCTTACTAACGATGAGCGCCGAAACCGAGTTATTGAAATTTGGAACGAAACTAAAAATCAGATTACGGACGTTGTTCGCGCCGGTATCGACAAAGAAGGACCAGTTCACGCTATGGTGTATTCGAAGGCTCGTGGTTCTGAATCCGTTGTCGTACAGATGACTGGTATGAAGGGACTTATGGCTGGACCAACCGGTGAAACGATTGAACTTCCAGTAAAGAGTTCATTTAAAGAAGGATTTAACGTTCTTGAATACTTCATCTCTACTCACGGTGCTCGTAAGGGTATGGCCGATACGGCTCTCCGTACTGCAACCGCTGGTTACTTGACTCGTCGTTTGGTAGATGTTTCACAGGATATTATCGTACGTGATGAAGACTGTGGTGACACTGAAGGAGCGTATCTCTACCGTGCGGATTCTGATGCTATTGGAGCAAACTTCTCTGCTCGTGTTGAAGGGCGTGTTTCTCTTGAGGCAATCAAGGATCCAGAAACGAAAGAAGTGATTGCAAAGAAGGGATCTCTTATCTCTAAGGATGAGGCAAAGGCTATTGAACTCAAAAACGTTGAGAAGATCAAGATCCGAAGTCTCGTGAGCTGTAAGGCTCGTCGCGGTGTCTGTCGCCTCTGTTACGGAATCGATCTTGGAAGAAACGAACTCGTACAGATGGGAGCTTCCGTTGGAGTTGTTGCCGCTCAGGCTATTGGTGAGCCAGGTACTCAGCTTACGATGCGTACCTTCCACGTCGGTGGAGTCGCTGGTTCTGATATTACTCAGGGTCTCCCTCGTGTTGAAGAAATCTTTGAAGCCCGTGTTCCAAAGACCGAAGCTATTCTTTCTGAAGTCGCTGGAAGTGTCCAGAACATTACCAAGGAGAGTAAGGTTGTGAAGATTGTTGTTGAAGGAAATGATAAGACTCTTCATGAATACCAGGTACCAGCCAACGTGACTCTCAAGGTCAAAGAAGGTGACTTGGTAGGTGTTGGAACTATTCTTTCTGAAGGACATATCGATCTCCGTAAGCTCTACACGGTCATGGGACAGGAAGCTGTACACCGTTACATCATTCGTGAAATCGAAGAGATTTACGCCGCTCAAGGTGAAGGTATCAACGATAAGCACATTGAAGTAATTATTCGTCAGATGATGTCTCGTGTGAAGGTTATTGATCCAGGTGATACGTTGCTTCTTCCAGGAGATATCGTAGAGAAGGATCAGTTCGAAGAAGCCAACGAAGAGGCTCGTGCTGCAAAGGGTACAGAAGCCACTGGTGAAACTATGGTTCTTGGTATTACCAAGGTAGCCCTCTCAACAGAGTCCTTCTTGTCAGCTGCTTCCTTTATGGAAACTGCTCGCGTCTTGATTAACGCAGCCGTTGCTGGTAAAGAAGACCGTCTCCGTGGTCTCAAGGAAAACGTTATTATCGGTCGTCTCATTCCAGCTGGTACTGGGTACCGTGGTTTGACTGAAGATACGAAATAATCTTTCCTCTTGTTTTTACAAAACACCCCAATTTCCTGGGGTGTTTTGTTTTTGAGAAAAACCCTTTCTTTGTGCTATAATTTGCGTATTGTACGACAAAATACCAAAAAAATTATGGGGCGCAAAAAGAAAGGAGAAGCAGAGAAGAAGAAGGGGAAAGGCAAAGAGTCAGATTCACAGGAATTCCATCTCGAAAACATTCTTGGAAGCGATGCAAAAAGAAGCATCGCGTCGGTTTTTTTGTTTACCTTTGCACTTTTATTTCTTTTATCTTTTTTTGAGGCAGCCGGGATTGCCGGAAAGTGGCTCGAAAGTGGTTCAAGTACCGTCTTGGGATATGGAAAGTGGCTGTTTCCGATCCTTTTGTTCCTTTCCGGTCTTTTCTTCTTGAAACGTCAAACAACGACGTTGGCCGATGCGGTAAAGTTTATCGGGCTTCTTATCGCATTTTTTTCAGTCCTCGGGCTCTTGCACCTGTTTATGGGTGATACGAATAAGGAGCTCTTGAAGGTAGCCAAAGCAGGAGAGGGCGGTGGATTTGTGGGCTATGCTCTCTCGTATATCTTTTTGAATCTTACTGGGAAGATTGCCGGCGTTATTTTGCTTGTGGGACTGTTCTCCGCAGGGGTTATTGCTGCTTTCAATGTTTCTCTTATTCACTTTTTGGAGCACCTCAAGGAGAAGATGTTGAATTTCAGAAAAACTCCTGTTTCGGAAACAGAGGATGGAGCAGAGGAAATTGGAGAGAGAATTGTATCTTCTGAGACTGCTTTTGAAGCACCTCTTCCAGAGCCACTTCCTACACCGATTGTCGAAGCGTTAGAAGAAAACAATATTCGGAACTTGAAATTTAAAGACGAAGAAGAGGAAGAAAAAGAAGAAGAGGGAGATAAGAATTTTTCTGAAATTCCTATTTTGGCGACGAATACGCGTCGTCCTCGGAAACGACCAGCCTATTACTGGGAACTTCCTCCGGTTGACTTTTTAGATTCCAAGATAGACCAGGCTGCTGGTGGTGATACGGCACGATGTCAGGAGGTGATCATCGAGACTTTGAAGAACTTTGGTATCTCTGTTGAACCAGGCGGGTTTGAGGTGGGGCCTACGGTTACACAGTATACTTTCAGGCCTTCTTTTGGAGTAAAACTTTCACGTATCACAGCGCTTTCTGATAACCTGGCGCTTGCTTTGGCAGCGCGTTCTATTCGTATCCAAGCTCCGATTCCAGGGCAATCACTCGTCGGTATCGAGATTCCGAATGAATCAGTGGCCATGGTGCGCTTGCGAAGGCTTTTGGAGAGTAAAGAGTTTAAGAATCGAAAATCTAATCTTAGTTTGATACTCGGAGAAAGTGTCAATGGAAAACCTCTTATTGCTGATCTTGGAAAGATGCCGCACCTTTTGATTGCTGGGCGCTCTGGTTCTGGAAAAAGTGTGTGTGTGAATTCTCTGCTGGTGTCACTTTTGTATCAGAATTCTCCTGAAGATTTGAAACTTATTTTGGTGGATCCAAAACGAGTCGAACTTTCTCGTTATCGTAATATTCCGCACCTGAAATCTTCTGTGATTGTTGAAATGAAGAAGGTGGTTGGCGCACTTCGCTGGGCTGTTGGCGAGATGGAGCACCGCTACAAGCTTTTGGAACCGGCGCATGCGCGTGATATTGAAGAGTATCGTGAGAAGTGTCTGCGCGGAGAAACGAAGACTATTGTAGACCCTGATACGAACAAGGTAAGAGAGGAGCGACTTGATCCTTTACCGTATGTCGTTATTGTTATTGATGAAATGGCGGACCTTATGGGGTCACACGGTAAAGAAGTAGAGCCTCTCATTGTACGAATTACGGCTATGTCTCGTGCGGTGGGTATCCATTTGATTCTCGCGACACAGCGTCCGGAGGTTACAGTTATCACGGGTCTTATTAAGGCGAATATTCCCGCTCGTATTGCCTTCCAGATGAAATCACAAATAGACTCCCGAACGATTTTGGATACCGGAGGCGCAGAAAAGCTTTTGGGAAATGGTGACATGCTCTATTCTCCTCCAGATGGGAGTGAGCCAAAGCGTCTTCAGGGAGTGTATGTTTCTAGTGAAGAGGTGGATAGGGTTATGAATTTTCTTCGCGCCCAGAAAGAAGAGCTTGGAGATGATGAAACAGCGGATGATTTTGATGAAGCAGAAGATGCGGTTACATTGGCTATGGATGCCATGGACGAAGGTTCGAAAGAGGACGACTTGTACGAACAAGCTAAGCGTATCGTTGTGGAAACCGGAAGGGCTTCGACGACTTACCTTCAGACCGCTTTGGGGGTAGGGTATCCTCGCGGCGCCCGCTTGATGCATCTTCTTGAACAGAACGGAATTGTTGGTCTCGTAGATGGAAAGAAAAAAGTTTTGGTTGGTAAGCCTGATGAAAGTAGTGCTGAAAGCCTCGAAGCAGAGCCAAAAGCCGAAGAGGATCCTGTACGAGAGCAGATGGAACGAGACAAATGGCAATTGTAGGAGGAAGTGTTTTCCTAAACCGACTCAACCAAATGAGTCGGTTTTTCCTTTCTTCTAAGCCTTTTATTGGTATGCTTTGTGTGTTACAGTAAGTGTATTCTCCGAAGCGAGACCTTTTTGGTTCAAAGATTTTTTGAGGGCGACCGAACTTTTAGAGAGTATGATGGCGCAAACTGGATTTACAAGAAAAAAAGTGGAGTCTCTGACATTGGGAGAGAGACTGAAAAAACTTCGTACGGATTCACGTATGAGTCTGCCTGATATTGCCAAGGCGACAAAAATTCAAGCGAAGTATATTGAATATTTAGAGAATGGAGAGTACGAAAAA
Source organism: Patescibacteria group bacterium (assembly GCA_038062975.1). Lineage (GTDB taxonomy): Bacteria > Patescibacteriota > Minisyncoccia > Moranbacterales > UBA1568 > UBA1568. The sequence continues at coordinate 18,332 of JBBTWC010000009.1, forward strand.
CTTCCAGCTGATGTGTATGTGCGTGGATTTCTTCGGAGCTATGCTCGATATTTAAATGTTGAAGAGCAGTCATTTCTTCGTCTCTACGATGGTGAACGAAATATCCAAGTAAACCTGGGTCGAGAAAAAGCACCAGCGATCCATCCGAAAACTCTTTCCATGTTTTCGTTTGTAGTGACTCCACGTTCTTTACTCGTTGCTCTTATCGTTCTTATTATCGGAGGCGTTTTTATCTATTTGTATCAAGAGTTTCAGAGCTTCGCCGCTGTTCCTCGGTTGGTAATTACAGATCCTGCTCCTGGAACGGTTGTACAGCAAAGTGAGATTGCCCTTCATGGAAAAACAGATAAGGGGGCTCAGGTAACTCTTAATGGAGAACCTGTTTTTGTGGGAAGTGAAGGGGAATTTAGTGAAAAACTTACTTTGCAACAGGGTCTCAATACCGTAACACTGGTAGCGGTGAATCGTTTTAATAAAGAAAAGATCGTTACTTTTTCTCTTGAGGCGCAGTATGCGGTTTCCGATCCGGGGCAATCGGGTGATTTGGCAGCTCGAGTAGCCGAAGGTGAAACCTTTTTTATTGAAGTATCAAGTAAAGATGACAAAACATCCATGACGATTGAGGCGGATGGGGAGACGGTATTTCAGGGTGTATTACCAAAAGGGGAGAAACGGCGTATCGAAGCAAAGGATAAAATTTTCATCTCTTCTCAGAATGGAGAGAACGTCTTTGTTTCTTTTCGCGGAGCTCCTGTAGAACCGCTTTTGCCTGCTCCAGGGAAGGCTGATAAAATCTTTTTCACAGGACTTGGCAAAAATACAGAAGAGGGGGTATAATGCTATTTAGTATGAAACATAAGTAAACATATAAATATTGCATATGGCAAAAAGTACGAAAGCCTCCTCGGGCGAGAAAACAGGAAAAGAAAAAATCGCTAGTATTGTGGATGAAATCCAACAGAAGTATGGCGATGGAATGATCATGAAGCTTGGTGATGTACGCAAGGTAGATGTAGAAGCTATTCCGACGGGATCAGTTTCTTTGGATCTCGCTTTGGGTATTGGTGGTGTCCCTCGAGGGCGTGTGGTAGAAATTTATGGACCAGAATCATCTGGAAAAACGACTTTGACTCTCCATATTGTTGCGAATGCTCAGAAGGCTGGGGGAATCGCTGCTTTCGTCGATGCTGAACATGCACTCGATCCAGAATATGCCAAACGGATTGGTGTGAATATCAATGATTTACTCATTTCTCAACCAGATACCGGAGAGCAGGCGCTCGATATCGTAGAGACTCTCGTTCGTTCCAATATGGTGGATGTCATTGTTATTGACTCCGTTGCCGCCCTTGTTCCAAAGGCGGAAATTGAAGGAGAGATGGGGGATTCTCATATGGGCCGTCAGGCTCGTCTCATGTCACAGGCGCTTCGGAAATTGACAGCTATCATTGCGCATTCGAATGTTGTCGTTATTTTCATCAATCAGATTCGTATGAAGATTGGTGTCATGTTTGGAAATCCAGAAACAACAACGGGTGGACAAGCATTGAAATTTTACTCTTCTGTTCGTCTCGAAATTCGTCGCAGTGCGCAGATTAAAAAAGGAGAGGCTATCGTCGGGAATCGTACCAAGGTAAAGGTAGTGAAGAATAAAGTCGCTCCGCCTTTCCGTACCTGCGAATTTGATATTATGTACAATGAAGGTATCTCACGAGCAGGAGATATTCTGGACACCGGTGTTCAGTATGAGGTTGTGAAGAAAGCGGGAAATTCGTTCTCCTATGGAGAAGTAAAACTGGGAGTGGGTCGCGAAACAGCCAAAACCTTTCTCAAGGAAAATCCAAAGATAATTGCAGAAATTGAAAAGGAAATCCACAAGAAATCAAAGGATGGACTGGTGGTAGCACCTGCTTCAGCTGAAGAGTAAAAAGAAAATATTCTCGTCAACAGATCGGCCAATAGGTCGATCTGTTGACTTTTTTCTCTAGAGGAGTAGAATCGCCTTTGTGTTCTAGATGGTGCGCTTTTCTTTGCCGGTAACATCCGACGAAGGCGAGCCTATTATTTTGAGCCTACCGTTCTTCAGTCACGAGTCAGAAAAAGAGGGTATCCACTATGACGGCACCAGCCGCCTCTGCTTTGGCCTCCCCGGTTCATTCGCACGAAGAATGCGCCTGCGGAGAGCCTCACTTGGACATCGGCAAGAGGATTGACGTCCTTCATGCCCCGTTCATGTTGCTTGATCATCAGCCCCTGGCTACGGTTCCCTATGCCGAAGTCCAGGAGCTCATTCAGGAAGGCCTTCTTTCTGAATGCGATGGCGATGAGATTTATCGTCATCAGGGGCACGGCATCGCTACGCTCTGCAGCGATCCGTCGCTGTACGAGTTCAAACAACGCGCTGTTCAGCGGCGCGGGAACTTCGCTTCCTTTTCCCTGCCGGGGATTGGACTTCGGTTTGATCCGGAGAGCGCTACGTTCCAACCTGAGCTTCTCCATGAGATCGAAAAGTTCCTCGCCAAAACGAAGGGACACTTCGATCTCGGAAAGGCGTTCGTCATCGGAGCGCACTATCCCTGTGGCTATGCTGAAGGAAAAGACGGAGAGAAGCTGACGCTTCGTCAAACCGTCGAGCATGTCGCCGCCGGAGCCTGCTATGTTCGCGATAAGGCCGGCCACAAGGTCATCGCGACCATTTTCATCACGACCATGATGGCAGAAGGCCATATGAATCTGCTCTGGTACCATGTCAAGAAGAACAAGAAACGACCCATTGGCTAAACGAAGCCAAAATCTGTCGAGAGGCTCCTTAGGAAAACATTCCAAGGAGCCTCTTTACTTTTCTTAGAGGCAAAAATGTGCTATAATAGTAAAATATGGTACAAAAAAATCAAAAATTTACTTCTTATCTTAAGCTTTCTTCTTTTATACTAGGGATTGCGCTCTTCTTTGGACCTTTCGATGCATTTGCAGCAGAGGATACAGCGGAAATAAAGGATGATATCGATAGAATTGAAGAAAAGTTGAAAAAAGAGCAAAAAGAATACGACGCCTTGGCAAGTGATCTTAGTCAGGTGCGGTCATCGCTCAATGCTACTCAGGTAGCTATTTCTCGCGTCCAAAACCTTTTGAAACAAACCGATCAGACTATTGAGCAAAAGGAAAAGGAGATCTTAGGTTTGGAGCAACAACAAGAGCTGAACCGTAAGGTGCTGACCAATCTTATTCAAGAACTGTACTATACGAATAGTACGCCATTGGTTGAGGTTGTGTTGGCTGAGTCAGATATGAATGAATTATTTCAGACGAGTGATAGCCTCTTTTCTACTCAGGAAAAGGTACAAAACTTGATCGGTGATATTAATGATGTAAAGGATAAGGTAGCCGAAGAGAAAGATTCTCTTAAAGAAACAAGAGAAGATCACGAGACACTCCTTAGTATTCAGAATAAACAAAAGCAAGGATTAGTATTTGAACAAAACGAAGTAGCCGAACAGTTAGATGATCAGCAGGCTGTAGTAGATAAGCTTGAGAAAGAACTTTCTGAATTACAAGGTGACTTGAGTAAGATTCTCGGAAAATCATACAATGCCGGAGATATTAAAGAGGCGGTTGCATTTGCCAGTAAGAAGACTGGTGTTCCGAAAGGCTTTCTCTTTGGAGTATTGAAAATGGAAACAAATCTTGGTGCGAATGTCGGTGGTTGTACGTATGCTCAAGTAGAAGATGGGGCTGAGAAAAATTATAAGAATAAAAAACTTTCTAAACGTTCTTGGCAGACCTTCTTGGCACGTCGAGACACCTTTAAAAAGATTACGAAAGAGCTCGACATTGATTATCGGAAGCAAAAAGTTTCTTGTAATCCAAGCGGATATACAGGCACTGGAGGCGCTATGGGTGTGGCCCAATTTATGCCGGATACTTGGATGGGATATAAGAGTCAGGTAGCTTCTGTAACAGGTCATAATCCACCAAGTCCATGGAATCTGACTGATGGCGTCATGGCTATGGCGCTGAAATTAAGTCGAGTTCCAGGTGTGACCGCCGGAAAGGAATCTGCTTATAGGAGTGCTGCAGCAGCATATCTTGGAACAAGTTACGCACCGTATATTAATGGTATTATTTATTGGTCCAAGAATTATAAGCAGCTTTTATAAGCTTCTTTCTTTGAGTTATGCAACCCTTGCCAAAAGGAGGGTATCATGATATTGTGGGGAAACAACTGAGAAAGTCCGACGTCTTCCCCGCCTCTCCTTGAGGATCAGGTAAGACATATATCCCCACCGGATGCCCATTTTTGGGCCTGGACTTCTCTCCCGTTGGTGGATTTTTTTATAGTAATTTATTGACACGTTTCTATGATCGAATACGAATTATTTTATTTGGTAGGAGAGAGCAAAGAAGCTGAACTCCCTGCAATCCGTGAGGCAGTTGCAAAAATCGTCACTACAGAAGGTGGTGTATTTTTGGCTCCAGAAACAGAAGAGAAGCGCAAGCTTGCGTACGAAGTGAAGAAAGAAACTCGTGGAACATACATTGCACGACGTTTTACGCTTCCGGGGAAAGATGATCAGGAAGGTATGGTAGAGGTACATCCTTTGACTCGTATCAACCGAGCGTTGCAACTTTCAAAAGATGTACTCCGTTTCTTGATTGTGAAGGCTGAAGATCTTCCAGAATTGAAGGCTATTGAGCGTGTTGAGCGTCCAAAGAGTGAAGGTCGTGGAAATCGTTATGAGAAGCGTGGAGCAATTCGCCCAATGCCTCAGGCTCCTGTTGCACCAGCAGAGGAAGCAAAGCCAGTGAGCGATCAGGAAATCGACAGTCAGCTCAAAGAAAAACTCGATATTTAATTTGTTAAGCATTCGATCTTATGAATGTCAACAAAGTTATTCTCGTGGGAAGACTCACCCGCGATCCAGAAATTAGAACAACTCCAGGGGGACAGTCAGTAGCCACATTGTCTATGGCTACCAATAGTTTTTGGACTGATAAGGCAGGGAGCCGACAGGAACGTACAGAGTTCCATAATGTCGTTCTCTGGGGACGTCTTGCAGAGGTAGCCTCTCAGTACCTGACAAAGGGACAAGAGTGTTTTATTGAAGGAAGAATGCAGACAAGACAGTACACTGCCAAAGATGGAAGTGAACGAAGAGTGACTGAGGTAATCGGAGAGAACATGCAACTCGGAAGTCGCGCGCAGGGATCTTCCCAGGGAGGAAGTACTCAGCGATCGAGTGCTCCTCAGATGGGAGCTACAGCAGGAGCTCCTGCTGTCTCAAAGCGTGATGAGGAAGAGGAAATTCCAACCATCAATCTCGACGACGAGAAAGATGAGATACGAATTGAAGACGTCCCATTTTAATTTAGTTTGAACAGTAGAACACTATGGAAGCAGCAATGACCAAAAAATTGCAGAGTCTCGATTATAAAGATGCTTATTTCTTGCGTCGATTCTTGAACTCGCAAGGAAAAATGTATCCACCAAAGCGTCATGGACTGTCCGCTAAGGAACAGCGTCATCTCGCGACAGCAGTAAAGCGTGCACGCTTTATGGCTCTTATCCCATACGTCATTAAGTAATCAAGGGATTACAGACTTTCTTCGTTTTGACGTGTAAATCGTTGATACTATTTCAATGTTGGGAATAACAGAAATAAAGAACGGCAAAAAGATTATCTGGAACAACGAACCGTATGTTGTTTTGGATTATCAGCATTCCAAGACTGGGCGTGCTGGAGCTGTTCTTCGTACTAAATTCAAAAATTTGCTCACAGGAGCTATTATCGATCACACCTTTCAGGGTGCTGATAAGTTAGAAGAGGCTGAGATTTCTAAGTCTCATGCACAGTATCTGTATCGTGAAGGCACTGAGCATTTCTTCATGGACATGGAGACATATGATCAGGTTTCGCTTTCTGATTCTGTTTTAGGCGACGCAGCTGTGTATTTGGTTGAGGGTACTCCGGTCGTGATGTTGAATTGGAATAGCCAACCGATTAACGTAGAGTTGCCAGCTAAAGTAACGCTTGCGGTAACGGATGCTCCTCCTGGCCTAAAAGGAGACACTGCTTCTGGTGGCGATAAGCTGGTGACTGTGGAAACGGGTCTCCAGATTACAACGCCTCTTTTTGTGAAAGTAGGCGATAAGATCATTATCAATACAGAAAAAGGAACATACGTTTCACGAGCCTAATATTCTTCTTAAAAACCGCTTTCCATGACCAAAGAGCGGTTTTTTTGATCGAAAAAAGTGCTTTTCTGAGCCATGATTTGGCAATTTTGAAGCATTGCTCTTTTGCGAGAAAGAATGTAAAATAAGAGGAGAAAACGCCTTTCTTAAATAGCGTTTTCTTTCTCTTCTTTCTTATGTCGCTCTCGGCTTATTTCTGGGGAATTCGGCTTTTTACGGCACTCGCTCTGGCTGCTTTCCTCGGGATTATTTTTGCTGTTGATCCGAATGAGGCAGAGTTTGTAGGAATTGTTCTTTTTTTCTCGAGTTTATTTGGAATGTGCTTGGGTCTGTGTACGCTCTTCATAACAGGTCTCTACTGTAAGGCAATTGGAGAAACCAGTGCCGCACATCATCTCGGAGGTGCTTTCCGACAAGCGTTTTTTCTTTCGCTTTTCGTGATTGGAAACGCACTCTTTCAGTTTTTTGGAATTCTAACGTGGTGGGATAGTCTTCTGCTTCTCGCCGGTATTCTTTTGTTGGAATTTTCAGTTCGTCAGTTTATAAAAAAATCATCGTCAGTTTAAGATACGTAAAAAACCGCTATGGCTAAAGCTGCTGAAAAAACAAATTATGATGCGAAATCCATTCAGGTGCTTGAAGGTCTGGATCCAGTGCGCAAGCGTCCGGGTATGTATATCGGAGGCACATCGCTTGAAGGGTTGCATCATCTCATCTGGGAAGTAGTCAACAACTCGATCGATGAAGCCATGGCAGGGCACTGTACGGAAATTAATGTCCGCTTGCTTCCTGACAATTGGATTGAAGTAAAAGATAATGGACGCGGTATTCCAGTAGATATTCATCCGCAAACTAAGAAATCAACTTTGGAAACCGTTATGACGGTTCTTCATGCCGGAGGAAAATTCGGCGGAGAAGGGTATAAGATTTCAGGAGGTCTTCACGGAGTAGGTGTTTCCGTGGTGAATGCACTTTCTGCTCATACGAAAGTAGCGGTTGAACGTCAGGGAAAAATATGGACCCAGGAATACAAGAAGGGTGAACCAGTGGCCAACGTAAAGCCAACCGGTAAATCAGACAGCACGGGAACAACCGTTACCTTTCAGGCTGATCCTGAGATTTTTCCAGAAATTAAATATTCTTGGAGTAAGATATTGGAATATCTCCGGTATCAAGCATTTCTTACCAAAGGAGTACGTATCAGTGTAGAAGATGCTCGTGAAGCTCCTACCGAGAAAGAAGCCCATCTTATCAAGCGTCACGGATTTTATTTTGACTCCGGTATTATTTCGTTTGTAAAATTCTTGAATCGCAAGAAGGAAGTGCGAAACCCAAATCCGTTCTACGTAGAAAAGACGGTTGATAATATTTACGTTGAAGCGTCGCTCCAGTTTACTGATGGGTTCAAGGAACATCTTTTTTCTTTTGCGAACAACATCTTAAACCCAGGAGGAGGAACGCATGTAACGGGATTCAAGATGGCACTGACACGTGTTTTGAATGATTACGCCAAAAAGAACAACCTTATTAAGGACAAAGAAGGAGCCTTTACTTCTGACGATCTTCGCGAAGGTTTGACGGCGGTTATTTCTGTAAAACTGGCGAACCCACAGTTCGAAGGACAGACCAAGGATAAGCTCAATAACAGCGAGGTACGTGGACCAGTCTCGTCTGTGGTCGCTGAAGGTCTGGCTGAATTTTTGGAAACGCATCCACAAGACGCTAAAGCAATTATTGAAAAGTGTTTGCTTACCGTTCGGGCTCGTATCGCTGCTCGCGCAGCCAAAGACGCCGTGCTTCGTAAGGGAGCTCTTGAGGGAATGACGCTTCCTGGAAAGCTGGCTGACTGTTCCAGTAAGGATGTGACTCGTTCTGAGCTCTATATTGTAGAGGGAGACTCCGCTGGTGGAAGCGCCAAGCAAGGACGAAATCGTGAGTTTCAGGCTATTCTTCCGCTTCGAGGAAAATTGGTAAATGTTGAGAAGACAAGCCTTGATAAAGTCGTAAAATCCGATACATTAAAGCCGATTATCATTGCGCTCGGAGCCGGTATTGGTGAAACGTTGGATATTGCCAAGCTTCGCTACCACAAGATTATTATCATGGCAGATGCCGATGTTGATGGATCGCACATTCGAACGCTTCTCCTTACTTTCTTCTATCGATACTACGAGGAGTTAGTGCGTGGAGGATACATCTATATCGCTCAGCCACCATTGTACCGCTTACAGAAGAATAAGGATGTGCGGTATGTGTATACCGATGAAGAAAAGGACCGTGTTTTGGAAGAAATGAAGGAGCTTGCAGCTGCCAAGGCTTCGAAGAAAGCAAAGAAAGAGCCGGTTGTCGTGAAAGAGGTTGCGAAGGAAAATGAAGAGACTGTTTCGGAAGAAGCACCGGGAGACGGAACGGAAACGGTTGCCGGAGTGAATATTCAGCGATATAAGGGTCTCGGTGAAATGAATCCAGAACAGTTGTGGGATACCACTATGGATCCTGAGCATCGCATTATGCTTCAAGTCACGATCGAAGACGCGGAAGCAGCAGATGAACTCTTTGATATTTTGATGGGAAATGAAGTTGAGCCAAGACGGCGCTTCATTCAAACCCATGCGAAAGCAGTAAAGAATCTGGATATCTAGGAGGGGAATTCCTTCTTGACGATAGGGGCTTTCCATGGTAGTCTAGCCAAACGTTCGATGGAATTGTTTTCGGTCGGCGTTATCGGTTATACTGAAGATGTAAACCGAAAAACTCCCTTTACAATGAAAATGACTCCCGAAAATCTCCAGTCTCTTATTTCTTGTGCAGTATGCAACAAGAAGTATCAGCCGGCGAAAATGCTCGTACTCGATGAGGATGAGAAGCGTACAACGCTCCATCTTTCGTGTGGGGCTTGTAATGCTTCATCAATTGTTTTTGTTTCTACTGGACAGTTTGGTGTCGTGAGTTTGGGAATGTTGACTGACTTGGAACAGGGCGAAGCAAAGCGAGTCTTTCGCGGAGAACCTATTTCAACCGATCAGGTGTTGGAAGTCCATCAGTTCCTCAAGCGGTATCGTGGAGGAGTGGACGAACTTATATAGTTTTCAAAGAGAATAATCAAGCGAATTAAAGGTTTATGGCAGAAATGAAGCTTTCGGTACAAAACCGTGAAAAAGTAAGTAGCAAGGCACTTGTCCGTTCCCGAAAGGAAGGGCTTATTCCTGCTGTTATGTATGGTCATGGAAATGAACCACAAACGTTTTGGGTAAACGCTATTACTTTCGGCAAACTTTACAAGGATGCTGGTCAGAGTAGCATTATCAACCTCACTCCTGAAAAAGGAACCATGGCGAACGTGATTGTGCATGATGTACAAAAGGATCCTTTGACAAGTCGCATTACGCACATTGATTTCTTTCAGGTACGTATGGACGAGGAAATGGAAACACATATTCCATTGGAATTTGTAAATGAATCACCAGCCGTGAAGGAACAGGGAGGTATTCTTATTCGTACCCTTGAAGAAGTACTCGTGACTTGTCTTCCAAAAGACCTTCCTCATGCTATCGAAATTGATCTTTCTCAGATTAAGACTTTCGAAGATCATATTCAGGTAAAAGACTTGAAGCTTCCGAAGGGTGTAAAGATCCTTACTGAAGAAGAAACTACCGTAGCTCTCGTTGAAGCTCCACGTACTGAAGCAGAAATGGCTGCTTTGGACGAAAAGGTAGAAATGGATGTTACCAAGGTTGAAGGTGTTACCAAAGAAGAGTCGGCAGAAGCTGCTCCTGAGGCAAAAGCCTAAAGCGAAAGAACTGAAGAACCGCTCGAAAGGGCGGTTTTTTCTTTGTCTTTCTATTGACAAAGGCCTCTTTTTTTGCTATTCTGTAGTCTTGTTAAAACAAGAAAGAGTGGTTTCGGGTTTCTGTCCTCAGGGCGAAAAAAAGCATCCCTCCTAGCCTTTTTTCGCTGAAATGTAGAATGCATCGACTTGTCGAAGTGTTCTCGGCTCGTGGACAGAAACCCGAGATCATAAAAACCCCTTACGGGGTTTTTCTTTTTTTATCCTCTTTCTCTTAAAAAGTCACATTCTTCTTGAGGTACGTATATTTTTTTGCTAAAAAATTACTCCCTCTCGCGTCGTCACGCTCCGAGAGCCCTCTCAAAAAACGTGACTTTTTGGAGTTATGTTGTATTGAGAATCCATTGTTCTACTTCCTTTTGTACCTGAGGGAAAAGAGAGGTGAGTTTTTCTGATTCTTCTTTTGAGAATTTTTGGAGGACATAGTCGTGATGTGGGATACAGACACCAAGTACTTCTGTAGGATGACCGATACCAAGGCGGATGCGGGTAATATCTTGAGTACCAAGAGTATCGAAAATGTCTTGGACACCATTGTGACCCGCTGCTCGAGAGGACGTTGCTACTTTGTATGCGCCTGGAGCAATATCAAGCTCATCATGGAGCAAGAGAATATCTTGTGGAGAGAGCTTATAGAACTGCATGAGTGCCAAAGCGGTTTTTCCAGATTCGTTCATGAATGTTGTTGGCTTTGCGATGAATACTTTTTCATTCCCTATCTTCCCTTCACTTATGAGTGAGAACATTTTTTTGTTTTCTTGGAAGGGTTCGAATGTGAAAGTAGTCTGTAAAAAATCGCCAGCAAGAAACCCAGCGTTGTGGCGAGTGTTTTCGTATTCTTTTCCAGGATTTCCGAGTGCAATAATAATTTTCATGATGGTTTTTTGGTAGTACGAGTCATTTATCTTTTGGGTTGTGGAGGGAGTGGTTCAGAGGAAAGGTTGTCATCAAGAGCGTTTTGGTCAATATTGCTTTCTTCGAACGAGAGTTCTTCAGCTAAATCTTTTCCGAGGAAGAGTACAAAGTCACTTTGATTTCCTTCTGGGAGTATGGTTTGGAAGTTTTCTGTTCGTTTGAGCGGAAGTTTCTTGAGAAGCTCGTCGAGTGCAAATGGCTTAGAGAGGCTACTTCTGTCTATAATCATACTCTCTCTCTGGCTGTTTTCAAATGTTTCGAGAGAGACGATAGTTGTTTCAGTGATCCCAAACTCTTCTTGTGCGAGGGTGGCTATTTTTTGAGCACTTCTCCTATCAGCGGGTCGAGAAACAATAGTAAGCGTCGCATTTTCTTTTTTGATCTCTTCACGACGTTTCGCAAGAATATCGAGAGAGAAAATATTCTGGCTGATATCTCGTATCTCATTCCAGTTTCCTGTTCTTGGCACGAGTATAAAGGCCTGAGTAGATCCAGAGAGAACATGAGAAACACGAAGGAGGCTTTCTTTCTTCCAGGCATCAACCACAAAGGTGTTAATGTTTTTTGTGTCGAGTACTTTGAGGAGTTCAACGAGGCTCTGGATATTTTCCAAAGAGACATCGGTACGAACGCTTTCACCAAGTGTATCTAAGAGTCCGCTTATGACGAAAGGATTGAGAAACGTTCCGACGGAAAAGGCCTTATCTTTTACTGATTGGATAACTTGTTGTTGTCGCTTGGCTCGACCAAAGTCTCCTTCGGGATCGTTGTGGCGTTCACGGACATACTTGAGCGTTGTAGCTCCATCAAGCGTCTGCCACCCTTTCTTTATCTCAAATGTTTCGTAGCTATAATTTTTTCCTGGGTAAGTAGGATCAAAAAAGTCGCGTACAACATCAACGCGGATTCCTCCAAGGGTATCGATCGTTTTTTCGAAGCCATCAAAATCGATGATGAAAAAATAGTGAAGAGGTTGACCGGTGACTTCTTCTACTGCTTTTTTTATTGGAGTGACTCCAGTGTTATTGCTCTCTCCGAATTGGTAGAGCGCATTTATTTTTGTGTAGAGATTGGTTTCGGGTATTTTGACATACAGATCACGAGGGAGAGAAAGGAGAGCTACTTTTTTTGTTTCAGTATTAATACTCGCCACCATTATGGTGTCGGTAAGATTTTTTCCAGGGTAGTGTTCCCCAGCTCTTCCGAGAAGAAGGATGTTGATTCTATTGTTTTCTTCTCCGAGAAGAGGTGTCCTTTGGACAGGAAGGAGTGTATTGGCAAAGTCCTTGATCTGGGAAAGCACCGAGGTGTTGGTCGATTCAAAGTGAACTTTTTGATTTACTCCTACGGCTTTAGAGGCAAGAAATCCAAGGGTAGTAAGGAAAAGGAGTGTAGCGATGATAAGAAGAAAAGAGAGGATTCGGAAGAACGAACGTCGCACTCTTGGGATGGTTCTCTGGTCCAGAGGCTCTTTTTCTGGTGTAGGAAGGGGATCAAGAGGGACTTCTCTTTGGAGGACCTCACGCTTTGGTTGTTGACTTGGTTTCCGGAGGCCATCCATAGGAGTTTTGCTCTAGATAAAGGAAAAAATGGTGAGAGTTCGACCCTTGCCAAAGGGCAAAAAATCTGTTACAATTCTAATGTTTATTCGTCTTTTTCCTCAAAAATAAGGCTTTTTTCGAATAAAGGACCATTTGTAGCTTTTCTTTATATGATGACAGCAGAAGAACGAAAAGTATCAAAAAAAGGAGACGAGTACTTGGGTCTCGGAGGACTTCTTTTGGAGATGGTAAAGGTATTTCTCCTGGCCGTGGTTATCATTATACCGGTTCGAGTATTTTTATTCCAGCCATTTTTTGTTCAGGGCTCGAGCATGGAGCCAAATTTTCAAGACGGACAGTACTTGGTTATTAGTGAATTTGGATATAAGCAAACCAGTCTCGATTTTTTGAATCGCCTTGGATTTACCGTAGAGCCATTTAAAGAGATTGGTCGTCAGGATGTTTCTGTATTTCATTACCCAAAGAATCCCGAGCAGTATTTTATTAAACGAGTGATTGCTTTGCCGGGCGAATCGGTAGAAATTAAGAAAAATAAAGTTATTATTTACAATGAGGCTTACCCAGAAGGATTTGTACTCGATGAAACGGCGTATCTTTCCAAAGAAATCTTGATGCAGGATATGCCACGCCTCACAGTAGGAGCAGAAGAATATTTTGTGATGGGGGATAATCGAATGTTCAGTTACGATTCGCGTTCTATTGGACCAATACCAAAAGAGAAAATAATTGGACGCGTCCTGTTGCGGGCATGGCCAATTGAGAAGGCCTCATTGTATTAGAGTATAGAGATTTATTTAATTCCTCATTCTTAAGCCAACCGGATTATGGCACAGAAGAAAACAGTAGCGAAGAAATCAGTAAAGAGTGTAAAGCAGAGCGCTGCGAAAAAGAGTGCTCCAAAGAAAACGGGTGCATCTCCACAGAAGAGTGCTCCAAAGAAAGCGGCTCCAGAGCAGGCCGTCATGCAAGAAGAGATGCTTCTTCAGGCTCTCCGTGGAATGCGAGATATCTTGCCAGACGAGCAACCATACTGGGAGCGCGTCCGTAAGGTGCTTTCGCATGCTTCTTCGGAATACGGTTTCCGTCGTATTGATTTACCGACCGTTGAGTATGCTCACTTGTATTTGCGTACCGTTGGGGCGGGAACCGATCTCTTGGATAAAGAAATTTATCTGTTTAATACCCGGGGCGGTGATCGAGTAGCGCTTCGTCCAGAAATGACTGCTGGTTTGTGTCGAGCCTATATTGAGCACGGAATGGGAGTCCTTTCTAAGCCAATCAAACTTTTCTCTACCGGCCCTGTGTTCCGCTATGATCGTCCTCAAGAAGGACGCTATCGTGAGCACTGGCAGGCCAACTTCGATATGTTTGGCGAAAGCGATCCTATTTTGGATGCTCAGACCATTCAGCTTGCCTTCCGTGTTGTACAACAGCTTGGTCTGAAGAACATTGAATTTCAAGTCAATTCTATTGGTACCCCAGAGTCTCGTAAGGAATACGAAAAGGCGTTGGTTCGCTACTTAGAATCTCAGAAGCACAAGCTCTGTCAGAACTGTCGCGAAAGACTGGTTTCGAATCCAATGCGTATTTTGGACTGTAAAGAAGATAAGTGTATTCAGTTAACGACACATGCTCCACAGTCTTTGGACTATCTGGATCAGGAGTCTCGTGATCACTTTAAGCGCCTCTTGGAATATCTTGATGAACTCGAACTTCCGTATTCTATTAATACGCGTTTGGTTCGTGGATTAGATTATTACACGCGTACTGTTTTTGAAATTCGTTCTACTGATAAAGAAGGAAAGAATTACTCGCTCGGTGGAGGGGGCCGTTATGATCGCCTGATTGAAACTTTGGGTGGTGAGCCTACTCCGGCTATTGGTTTTGCATTGGGATTGGATCGTATTGTGCTTGAAATGAAGCGTACCCAAGTGAAACCATACCAAGAACCAAAGCCAAAAGTGTTTCTCGCTCAGCTTGGCGATATGGCAAAAAAGAAAAGCCTCAAGATTTTTTCAGAACTTGAGAAGAATGGTATCCTCATTGCCGAGAGCTTTGGTCGCGGAAGTTTGAAGTCGCAGATGCGCGTATCCAATCGCATTGGAGCAGAAGTGACTATTATTATCGGACAGAAAGAAGCTTTGGATGAGACGGCTATTGTAAAGGATATGGTGTCTGGTACGCAGGAAACCGTCACGCAGGAAAAATTAGTAGACGCTGTAAAGAAAGTCTTGAAAGCCAATCAGCTCTTGAATGCCTAAGTGTATGGCAGAGACCATATTTCAGAAAATTATCCGAAAAGAGATTCCAGCGGATATTTTGTATGAAGATGAGGATATTCTTGCCTTTCGAGACATTCATCCTTTGGCACCGGTTCATGTTTTGATTATTCCGAAGAAAGAGATAGTCAGTGTTGCAACTCTTGAAGATGAGGATGTGCCACTGATGGGGAAGATGGTCCGGGTAGCAAGAGATATAGCGAGGGACTTGAAAATTTCTGAAAAAGGGTATAAACTGCTGTACCGGGTTGGAGAGCATGGAGGTCAAGAGGTACAGCATATCCACCTGCATCTTTTAGGAGGAGCCCGTTTATCTGAGAATATCCATCCACTGTAAAAGAGTGGAATTGATAAATCTTCTCGCAGTGTTGCGAGAATAGTATGAGAAAGGAGGTTTTATTTATGATCCAAGTAAAAAGAAAGGAAAAGGAAACGGCCGAAAGCCTGATCCGACGTTTTTCTCGTCGTGTCCAACAGAGCGGAGTGCTCCGTCAGGTACGAAAGATGCGTTTCCACCAAACTGAAAAGAGTCGTGTGAAACGTCGCGACGAAGCCCTCTATAAGGTTGATATTCGTAAAGAAATCAGCCGTCTCAAAAAATTGGGTAAATTTGACGATGAAGCCCTACGCGAAATCAAGAAGAAAATGACTCGCTAGAGAAAGATCTCCCTCCAGTACTCTGGAGGGATTTTTCTTTGGTATTTCTTGTGATTTTGATACTATGAGGAGAGACTTTTAATAAAAGATATATGACATTATACGAAACAATCGGAGCACAACTGAAGGAAGCTATGAAGGCAGGGGAAACAGAAAAGCGCGATACGATTCGTTTGATTCAGAGTGCTGTAAAGAATATGGCGATTGAGAAGCGTAAAGATCCCAGTGAATTGGCAGATGCTGAGGTAGAAGAGGTGATCAAGCGTCTTGTAAAACAGCGCAAAGACAGTATTGAACAGTATATGGCTGGAAATCGTCCCGATCTTGCAGAGCAGGAAGAAAAAGAACTCGTTCTTCTTTCGCAGTATTTACCGGAAGCTATGCCGGAAGCAGAGCTTGTGGCTTTGGTAGAAGAGGCTCTTCAGGAGGGCGGTGTGACTGAAAAGTCACAAATGGGTCAGGCTATGGGCTTGGTGATGAAGAAGGTGGCAGGACGAGCCTCTGGTGATGATGTGCGTCGTATCGTGGAATCAAAGCTCAGCTAATTTCTGCGTATGAAGATTCAGTGCGAGTATAACGCTGAGGCGCCAAATCCTTTTTCAGAGGCGTTTTTTTGTGGTATTGCAGAAGAAACCCTCAAGCAGGTGCCTGCGCCATTTCTTCAAAATAAGACCATTACTCTTTCAGCGGTTTCGGTGAGTCGCGAGCGTATTTTGGAGCTTAATAAAACATACCGGAGCAAGGAAAGCGTGACGGATATTCTTTCCTTTGGAGAGTATGCGGATTTGGAGGCAGTTTCAAAAGAAGAAAAAGAAGAAATCTTTTTGGGAGATCTTTATTTTTGTTCGGATTATATTGAAGAGGCAGCGAAGGAAGACGGCGTGACATTTGAACATGAGATGTACTATATTTTCTCTCACGGAGTTCTCCATTTGCTGGGGTATGATCACAGTGATGAGATGTTTGCTATCCAAGATGCCGTGACGGAAAAGCTGCTCCATGATACC
>JBBTWC010000009.1:34891-38498 GCA_038062975.1 Patescibacteria group bacterium
CGTAACTTTCAAATAGAGTGTGCGGTTGGTGGGGCGGTTTTTTTGTTACTTCTCTGGTTACCGCTTACTTCGTGGGAGAGAGCTATTTTACTTTTTTCTATCGGAAGCGTTCTTTCTCTTGAGCTTGTGAATACGGCTCTTGAGCGGGTGATGGATATTTTGAAGCCACGGGTACATCCCTATGCCAAGGTTATAAAGGATGTTATGGCAGGAGCCGTACTCATCGTTTCTTGTACAGCCGTCTTAGTGGGAATTGTCATTTTTTTCCCTTATTTCTTCTCTCTCGACATGTTTTTTTGATAGTCGGTGTGTTATGGATGTTGTTTCTTTGCAGTTTTTCTTTGCAGTGAAAGGATTTCAGGGTATAATGCACCCTATGGAGCTCTCCTTTTTACAAGGAGGAGCTTGGGCTTTTTTCGCTTAGAGAAATTTTTTGTATGTCTCGAGGTCATTACTATGTCGGCTTAGATATCGGTTCATCCAATATCCGTGCAGTCATCGCACAGGAACTTTCCGAAGAAGAAACACTTCGTGTTGTAGGGGTAGGGACTTCTCCTTCTTTAGGGGTGCGTCGTGGTGTTATTGTTGATGTCGACGCAGCTTCGAAGGCATGCAATGCTGCTCTGGAACAAGCGGAACGTATGGCGGGACACCCAGCCGAACGAGTGACGGTTGCTATAACCGGAGCAGAGATTGTCTGTCAGAATGCTTTGGGTGTTATTGCGGTTGGTCGAGCAGATGGCGAGGTAGCAGAAGATGATGTTAATCGAGTATTAGAAGAAGTGCAGGCACGATTGACTATGCCACTGAATCGAGAGATTTTGCATGTTATCCCAAAGGACTATCGATTAGATGATCAAAAGAATATTAAGGATCCAGTTGGTATGCACGGGGTTCGTTTGGAAATGAATGCCCTCGTCATTAGTGGTAGTGGATCACATTTAAAAAACATTAGTCGAAGCTTGGATCAGGCAGGAACAAGTTCGGAAAATTTTGTGGTAGAGCCTCTGGCAGCTGCTGAAGCAGTTTTGAGTCAGAAGCAAAAGGATCTTGGTACGGTACTCGTCAATATTGGTGGAAGTACAACGTCTCTGGCTGTTTTTGAAGACGGGGATCTGCTCCATCTTGCGGTCCTCCCGGTAGGATCAAGTCATATCACGAACGATATTGCTATTGGCTTACGAACATCTATAGATGTCGCTGAAGCAGTGAAGTTGCAATATGGCCAGGCGACAAGCGAGGATATTAATAAAAAAGATGACATTGACCTTTCACTGTTTGATCCGGAAGAAGAAGGACTGGTCTCTCTGAAGCATGTAGCGGAGATTATCGAAGCAAGACTAGAAGAGATTCTTACGTTCGTGAATGCTGAACTAAAAAATATTGGCCGGGAAGGACTTCTTCCGGGAGGAGCTGTTATTACCGGCGGAGGAGCGCTTCTTCCAGGAACCGTAGAGCTTGCAAAGCATATTTTGCGTTTGCCGGCGCACATTGGCTATCCAAAGGCACTTGGGGGTATACTAGATCAGGTAGATAACCCACAGTTTTCAACGGCTATCGGCCTCATTCTTTTTGCAAGAGAGAATGGTTCCCGAAAAACTTCTTTTTCACCGGATAAAATGCTCGGAGCGTTACCGGAAAGTGTTCGAGAAGCAGCTCAAAAGGTGAGACAATGGTCAAAGCGTTTTCTTCCGTAGAAAAAGAGGAGGAGGGACGCTCAAAAACAAAAAATCCTTTAAAATAAGGCTTTCTTTCCAATAAATGGAGTAAGTCTTTTCTTGACACTCGTTCTTTCGGTATGATAGAGTTTACCTTCAAGTATCTCGTGCAATCCTTGGCGAGGGCTCTGAAGCGCAGTATGATGAGGAGGTATCATACAATGGAGAATTTGCTAACCAACCTTTAAGGGGATATATATGGCAGAGATTAAACCCGACATTGAAACCTTCGCGAAGATTAAAGTAGTGGGAGTAGGTGGTTCTGGTAACAACGCTATTTCTCGGATGATCGATGCGAAAATTCGTGGAGTTGAATTTGTCGCTATCAACACGGATGCTCAAGCGTTGCATCATTCTAAGGCTCAAGAAAAAGTACACGTTGGAAAAAATCTTACCAAAGGTCTTGGTGCCGGAATGAATCCGGAAATCGGTCGTCAAGCTGCAGAAGAGAATCGAGATGAAATCCAAGAAGTTCTCAAAGGAGCTGACATGGTTTTTGTTGCTTGCGGTTTGGGTGGTGGAACGGGTTCGGGTGCCGCTCCTATTGTTGCTGAAACAGCCAAAGAACTTGGCGCTTTGACGGTTGGTGTTGTAACGAAGCCATTTGCCTTCGAAGGATCCCAGCGACGCTCTATCGCTGAAGAGGCTTTGGAAAACCTGAAGGATCGAGTAGATACCTTGATTACTATTCCAAACGATAAATTGCTTTCGATTATTGATCGGAAGACCACCCTCGTAAACGCGTTCCGTATCGTAGACGATGTTCTCAGGCAGGGTGTGCAGGGAATTTCTGATCTCATTACCAAGCCGGGAATCGTCAACGTCGACTTTGCTGACGTACGCGCCATTATGGAGGACAGCGGAAGCGCTCTTATGGGTATTGGAATTGCCTCGGGAGAAAACCGTGCAACTGAGGCTGCAAAAGCCGCTATCAATAGCCCTCTTCTTGAGCTTTCGATTGATGGAGCCAAAGGCGTCTTGTTCAATATTTCGGGTTCTTCAGATCTGACGATGCTCGAGATCAACGAAGCTGCAAGTATCATTACTGAAAATATTGATCCGAATGCCAAGGTGATCTTTGGTGCTGTAACCGATGATCAGATCCGCAAGGGAGAGATTCAAATTACAGTAGTCGCTACCGGTTTCGATATTCCTCGAAAGGATTCAGTTGTAGGATTGATGAATCGTGTAGGGAGCGGCAGTAGCGCTCCTCGTCAACAGCAGCGTGAACGGGTCTCAGCAACACCGATTGTAGAGCCGATGGAGGCAGAAGAGATCGATATTGATGAGGAAATGTTTTTTCCGAGTCGTAAGATTGAACAACCAGTGATGATTATTGAGGAAAAGATCCAACCAAGGAATATCCCTGGACGACCTGAACCAAAAGATCTTACTGAAGATGAGGATCTGGAAATTCCTGCTTTTATTCGAAGAAAGATGAAAAAGTAGTCTCTGTTTTTTCTTCTGGCTTCCCGTAAGGGAAGCCTTTTCTTTTTCAGTGAGCTCGTATACAGTAAGAGCAGTATTTGATGTATTTGTATGCACTGTCCATTCTGTAATTTCAAAGATACAAAAGTTATCGACTCACGAGATACTCAAGAGGGGCGTTCTATCCGTCGCCGTCGAGAGTGTGAGTCCTGTAAAGCTCGCTTCAGTACCTATGAAGACGTTGAGATTTTTCGTCTTCTCATTATCAAAAAAGATGGAAGCAAAGATGAATATGATCGCTCAAAAATTGAGAGAGGTTTGAGGAGGGCTTTCGAGAAGCGCCCAGGAGCAGAAGAGCGCATAGAGAAGATTCTGGGAGAAATTGAATATACGTTGCACGAAAAGCAACAACCTGAGATTTCAAGCCGTGAAATTGGGAATCTTATTTTAGAGAAACTCCG
>JBBTWC010000010.1:0-31659 GCA_038062975.1 Patescibacteria group bacterium
ACCCATATCGGAAAGCGAGTAATTCATACGCTTGATCCAACACAGAAAAAGGTAGTCACTCCTGAGCCAGAAAAGGCAGTAGTGCTGACCCCAGAAGAGCAGGAGCTTGTAAAGTCTATTGATAGCAAAGCCAGCAAGGGTGGATTTCGAGTTAATATACGACTTTTAGCTTCCGCTTCGAATCAATCAAGAGCCGAAGAAATTTTGGCTCACATGGAGAACGCTTTTGGGCAGTTTGAGAATCCAGAAGTGAATCGTTTCCGCGTGAAGAAGCGTGTACGAGCGAAGCGTGAAGTCTTTCATTATATTTTCCGTAATTTTGATGACGAGAGTGCTATTTTTCTCAATACAGAAGAAGTAGCGAGTATCTTTCATTTTCCTATCTCTACTACGGAGACACCAAAAATCAAATGGCTCAAGTCTGGAGCTTCAGCTCCGCCGATTAATATTCCACAAGAAGGAGTACTTCTTGGGTTTAATGATTATCGCGGAACAAAGACTGACATTCGAATCACCGAGAGCGACCGAAGGCGACACATGTATGCTATTGGTCAGACAGGTGTTGGAAAGTCTAACTTTCTTCAGGAGATGGCCAAGAAAGATGCGGCCGCAGGAAAGGGATTTTGTTTTATCGATCCACACGGAGATGCTATTGAGGATATTTTGACAGCCATTCCAAAAGAACGAGCTGAAGATGTTATTATTATCGATCCTGCCGATGTGGCTCGGCCGATCGGTATCAATATGTTGGAATACGATCCAGCTCGTCCAGAACAGAAAACATTCGTTATCAATGAGATGATTGGTATTTTCGACCAGCTCTATGATATGAAGGCAACGGGAGGACCAATGTTTGAGCAGTATATGCGAAACGCTATGCTTTTGGTTATGGAGCATCCAGAGAGTGGTTCAACACTTATGGAGATACCAAAGGTTTTGGCTGATGAAGATTTTCGTCGTCTTAAATTGTCGCACTGTACCAATCCTATCGTGCATGATTTTTGGACGAAGGAAGCAGAAAAGGCTGGAGGAGAAGCGGCTTTGGCGAACATGGTTCCCTATATTACTTCAAAGCTTACGGCGTTTATATCAAACGATATGATGCGCCCTATTATTGCACAACAAAAAAGTGCCATTGATTTTCGCACGGTCATGGATGAAGGAAAGATTGTGCTTATTAATCTTTCAAAGGGGAAGATTGGAGAGATTAATGCGCGTCTTCTTGGAATGGTGATTGTTGGGAAGATCCTTATGGCTGCTCTTTCTCGAGTAGATATCCCAGAAGAAGAGCGTAAAGATTTTTACCTCTACTTGGATGAGTTTCAGAACGTTACTACTACTTCTATTGCACAGATTCTTTCAGAGGCGCGTAAGTATCGGCTGGTTCTTATACTGGCACACCAGTTTATCGGTCAATTGAAAGAGGAAATTTCCAAAGCAGTCTTTGGAAATGTAGGGTCGTTGGTTTCTTTCCGGGTTGGTCCTGATGATGCTGAGTTTCTGGAAAAGCAGTTTGAACCAGTATTTACTGCGAACGATCTTATGAACGTTGATAACTACCAGTGTTTTGTGCGCTTACTTATGAATAATGAGTTGACGAAGCCATTTAATATGAAGACCTATCCGCCGACGTCAGGAAATCAGGAAGTAGCGAATGCTTTCAAAGAGCTCTCGCGTCTCAGGTATGGTCGAGATGTGGCTATCGTGAACAAGGAAATTATGGCTCGTATTCAAGCGAAGTAGAGACAGAGAAGAGAAAAGAAAAAACAGGCTTAAGGAGGGAGCCTGTTTTTTTGGTCTCAAGCCTTCTCTTTGCTAGAGGCTGGTTATTCTTGAATCTTCAGAGAAGAGAGGGTGCTTCCTTCTGAAAAGATAACTTCGTTTGTCTTCTCTCTGAATGCGATA
This sequence comes from Patescibacteria group bacterium, assembly GCA_038062975.1. Classification (GTDB taxonomy): domain Bacteria; phylum Patescibacteriota; class Minisyncoccia; order Moranbacterales; family UBA1568; genus UBA1568. The sequence goes on from JBBTWC010000010.1 coordinate 1,906, forward strand.
TGGTTCGCTAGAGAAAGTTTTGGAGAAGAATACTCTCCGAGAAGGTTTCCTTCTTGATCCCATATGATAACCCGGCTATTTTTGGTATCAAGTGCGAGTACTTTTCCGGACTCAGAACTTACAGAGATGTCTTCTATAAAAGAGGTCTCGCCGGGTATCTGGAAATCTTTTTCTTTTTTTCCTCGGAAAAAGGCAGTGACAGTGCCTCCGTCTAGAGTGAGGAAGACCTTTTCGTTGATTGCAATTTGGCTTTTCTCAGTAGTAGTGATGGATTCTTTGAGCCATGTTGTGCTTTCTCCGAACCCTCCTTCAGCTCGAGGGAAGCGGTAAATTTGGTTGTTTTTTTGATCGAGAGTATAGAGGTACGTAAGGTATGTGCCAGCGCTGCTGATGGTAGTATTTTCCGGTACAGGAAGGTTGTTTTTTGAAAAGTTATTATTTCCAATAGGGCTAAAAGAGAATACTTCATTTTGGTCGCTCACAAGGAAAAGGAGCCCAAGATCTTTCATTGGAGTAGCGAGAATAATCGCCCCCGTAGAAGATGGAATAGTATATTCCTTACCAGATTGCGTATTGATAACTTTTGAGGAAGTGACTACAAAGATTTCGTCGTTGAGAGTAGCAAAATCGATAATCGTTCCACTTACAGAGGTAAGGGTATGGAGTACGAAATCATTTTTCTTTCCTTCAGAGCTCTCTAGGACCGGGGTATCTTCTGGAGATGATGAAGCTTCTTTTGGGGTGGACTGTTTCGATGCAATGAAATATACCGATGTAACACACAAAAGAGCAATGAGACACAAAGAGGCGAGCACCCCTCTTTTCATTGGTGTCGAAAGAGATTGAAATCGCTGGCTGGCTTTTTTGCTGATGCGTATGCTTTCCAGAAAGAGTCGTTTTGTTGTTGTGACAACGATACCCCATCCATTTTGTAGGACCTTGCGTGTATTTTCTTTTAGAGGAGAGAGGCTCGCGAGTATTTTGAAAGAAGGTGTTTTAAGAATCAGAGTATTTCTTTCTCTTTTGTTCGAGAGAGTACTTCGTTCTCCTTTTTGATAGAAAGTAGCCAAAGGACTTTGTAGAGGTGTTTCTTCTTCAGAATGTACATGAAGAGGAGGTTCTATGGGAAGAGAGGGTTCTTGGGGTTTTGGTGCTTGTGGGAGGGCTACTGCTTGTGTTTTTTTCTCTGCCATCTCTCTCTCGTGTGCCTGCTTCTTTTCTGCTTGGAGAATCCTTTGCTGTTCTCGTTTTTTCTCTAAAACTTGCGCTGCGGCAGAAATGCTTTCTTCTGCTGCATCTGTGAGAGCGATTTTTAAAATGGAAAGTTTTTTTCGAGCTTTTCTAATGAGTTTTTGTTGTGAAAGGATCCCGTTGTAGAGAGAGGTAACTCCCTCTTTCATCCAAAGGGACACATGCTCTAGGATTGGATGAGGAGGATTTTCTGTAGAGACTTCTCCTTGTACATAGATATGGCCAGTTTTACTGTCTACGTATTCAGTAGCCGGTTCTATTTTTTCAGAAAAGGGGACATCTTCAACGAGGGATGGTCTTTCTCCTGGTTCAAAGGTTTTTCCGCTAAAAACGTTCACCATAGAAGGCTCTTGATTCTGATGGCTTGCGGAAGCTTTGGCGGTCGCTTTTTTTGCTTGTTGTGCTGGCGAGAGACGGGCTTCTTTTGGTTTTTCTTCAATATCAATAAGAAGGATGCCAGCAACATCGAGTTCATTTACGAGGGCTGTCTTGAGAAATTGAATAAATTTCTCCTTTCCCATGCGGAGGGCATTTTTTTGGAGGATTTCTATAGGAAAGAGAGAAAAAACTCCCGGAGTTGCAAGAAGGATTTTATCGTCTTTTGCGAGGCGCCCACTCGATACTTCAACGAATGTCTTTATTGGATGAATGTGGGACTCTTCCGAAGCAAGTCCTTCGCTGATGTCAGAGATGCTCTCGTTTCGGAGTAAAAGAATGCGTGTTTCTCCAGTAACAGAGAAGTGCATGTTGTTTTTTTCAAATACACCTAAAGCTCCATGAAGCTCTCCAAGCCAAGCGATATTCCCGTGCTTTACGAGTTCTGCTAGCGCGAGGTTTACTTTTTGAAGAGCCGCCTCAAAACTTTCCACAGCACCTCGTCGAGGATTTTGAAAGTATTCTTTTCGAGCTACGGAAGCGAGAAAATTTACAATATACGCAGAGTCTTCGCTTCTTTCGGAAACCTCAAATACTCCAACCAAAGTTCCAAGGTCTAGCTTTGTTACGTTTTCACCTGTAGAAGAAAAAGTCTTGATAAAGGGCTCAAAAGAACGGCGTTTGGCCACGCTTATTTCCGTAATAGACTTTTCAAGTTCAGGGACAAATTTTACTTTTTCTTGGCGTTTTTTTTCTGGCATACCAACATACAAGTCAGAGGAAAAATCAAAGAAGAGATGAGTAGGGGTCAAGGGATCAAGTAGAAAACAAAAAGGCTTCCGAGTCAATCTGTTTCCCTTCGGTTTCTTTTGGTATTTACCCTCCAAGTATACCATAAAAGGGTCTCTTTCAAGAGCTTTTTTGGCCTTAAATCAGAGCGAAAGTCAATTTTGACTTTTCTGTGCCTTTTTCCTATACTTCAGCGTAGTACAGTAGGTTTTCTGCATTTCCTAAATAGAATGTTTTCGTATGTCGCTCGTCCTCTTTGATTCTCTGTTTGGTTCTAAAGCTCGTGCTCGTCTGATCCGATTTTTTCTTTTGAATCCTGGTGTTGAATTTACAACGGCAGATATAGCAGAAAAAACACTGGTTTCTCGAACAGATATTGCACGTGAAATTCAGAAGCTTTCAAAAATGAAGTTCGTTTTTGAACGCGCCAAAAAAGGAAAGAAGTGTTTTGTGGTGAATGAAGCGTTTCCTTTTTATGTTGAATTGAAGAGCTTGGTATCAAAACTTAATGTTCACGCACAATCCCAAGTGTTCAAGAAGTTAAAAATTGTTGGAGAGGTAAAACTCATACTGATTAGCGGGCTTTTTTTGAACTATGCGAAGAGTAAGGTAGATATGATTTTGGTGGTGAACAATGTCAATCGGACCAAGTTGAAACATGCCATTGCTCATTTGGAGGCTGAGGTGGGGAAGGAGATTCGTTTTGTTCTCATGACTGGCGAAGAACTCCATTATCGCCTCAATATGCTTGATCGCTTTTTTATTGAATTCTTGGAGGGACCGTACGAAGAAGTAGCGAATAAGGTTCCAGAGTTGAAGCGTTTTATCGCCGGGATGAAGAAATAGTGATCTTTAAAGCCGAACACTTCGGGAAAGGAGTATGAACTCTTTGGTACTTATATTTGGTGGTATTTTCTTGGCTGGCCTTTTCTTGTGGCTGGCCTTTTCTTTGCGGAACAAGACTTCTGCTCGCTCTCTGGATGAGCAAATGCTCAATACTCAAATTGAAAACATGAATAAGCGTCTTGAAGAGGGAATGCGCCTTCTTTCAAGTGGTATGAACCAGCAGTTAGCGAGCTTTCAGCATACCCTGGACCGAAGACTTGATGATAGCAGTAAGCGCCTCGACGAGCGCCTCGATGGAGCAGCGAAGTCTTATGCTGATGTGAAGCAGGGGCTGGAAGCTGTAAAACAGTCGAGCGAGCGTATTTTAGAGGTCGGAAAGGACGTAGCTTCTCTTCAGGAGATTCTTACGGCACCAAAACTCCGAGGTGGTTTTGGAGAGAATATGTTGGCAGAGCTTCTCAGTCAGCGACTCCCAAAGGATAATTATGTTTTACAGCATCGTTTTAAAAGCGGTGAAATCGTAGACGCACTTATTATTCTTGGTGGCGGAAGTATTAGTATCGATTCAAAATTTCCTTTGGAGAATTTTAAGCGACTAATAGTAGCGAAAAACGATGAAGAAAAGAAGGTAGCGAAGCGTCTGTTTTATTCTGATGTGAAAAAGCACGTAGATGCTATTGCCAAAAAATACATTTGTCCTGACGAAGGAACACTCGGGTGGGCGTTTATGTATATTCCTGCAGAAAATGTCTACTACGAGACTATTATTATGGATGAGGACGATCAGGGATTATTGGAGTATTTTGGAAAGCATAATATCATTCCGGTTTCCCCGAATTCTTTTTATGCTTACCTGAGCACTATTTTGCTTGGCTTGCAGGGAGCGCAAATTGAAAAGCGCGCCAAGGAGATTATTGGACAGCTTGGAAAGCTTGCGAAAGAACACGAGAAGTTTGATGAAGAATTTGAAAAGCTCGGGAAGCATTTGGGGAATGCTTACAAGAAGTACGATGATAGTGAGAAGCGGTTACGAAGAGTAAATGATCATCTCTTACATGCACGTACAGGACTGAGTCAGGGTGCTGATGCCGATTCGATTGAGGAGCCAGGAAATCTACTTTTAAAGGATGATGAATTGGTATGAGGCTCTCGTTTTTCTCAAAACAAGGAGTGCCTCAATGGGAGGAAATAATCAGTGATGCTGAGAAGGGGGTTCGTTTTTGGCAGAACACGATTGTACGCTTTTTGCTCTTTTTTGCCATCCTCCCGATTATTTCAAGTCTTATTGTACTTGCCTTTTTTATTCGACCGCGCGAGACTTCTATCGTTTTGCATTACAACGTGTATTTTGGTGTCGATGTTTTAGGAGCTTGGTGGCAAACGTACCTTTTGCCACTTTTGGGTCTTTTTTTCTTTGTGGTGCACACTTTCTTGGCCGCTCATTTTTATCAAAGAACAGATCGTGTTGCTTCGTATCTTTTGCTTCTTGCGGCAGGACTCATTAGCGCAGGAGTGCTTATCGCGAGTCTGAGTGTAGCGTTTATTAATTACTGAGGATACACCTACTGTTTATGGAGAGCTTGCGACTCGATCTCTTCTTGCCTCCGATGCTTATCGCGTTTTCGTTTTCTGCGGTAATCATGCTTTTCTTTATCTTGATACCCTTTTTTCAGCGTTCACGGTGGCGAGAGGATGACCGTCATAAGACAAAAACTCTTTCTCGGCTTGGCGGGCTTGCTTTGTTACTTTCTTTTGTAGTAACCGCACTCCTTGATCCAAACCTTGTTATTACCCGTGAATTTGTAGGATTGTTTGTGGGGGCAGGGCTTATCCTTTTTTTCGGACTCTGGGATGACATGAAGGAGGTAGGCTGGAAAATTCAGATCTTTTTTCAAGTAACACTAGCATTCATTGTTTTTTTGTTCGGCGTACGTATCGTTTCAATTACCAATCCTCTGGGCGGGATTTTTCTTTTCCCAGAACAGGGAATCACACTTCTCCTTGGATTCTTTATTCTGCTTTTCTGGATCCTTTTGGTGATGAACGCTATGAACTGGCTTGATGGCGTAGATGGTGTTTGTGGAGGTGTCAGTATTATTACTCTGGCTACGATATTCTTTCTCTCTCTCAAACCAGAGGTCAATCAGCCTCCCATTGCCCTTCTGTGTGTGATTGGTATAGGGGCTATCCTTGGGTTTCTCTTTTTTAACTTTTATCCAGCCCGTATTTTAGCCGGAACCGTAGGTGCTCTCTTTCTTGGTTTTCTTATTGCTGTTTTGGCAGTTATAGCGGGCACCAAGATCGCAACCGCTTTTTTAGTGCTCTCTCTTCCTATCGCTGATGCGCTCTTTGTCATTGGAGAGCGTTTTCGAGACAATGTTTCTATATTTCAGGCAGATCAAAGACACCTTCACTACAAACTCCTTCGTTTGGGGTGGAAGGAGTCTTCGGTAGCGTGGTTTTTCTTTGTGGTAACCGCCTTGATCGCTCTTCTTGCTCTCTCTACCGAAGCCCTTGGGAAATTTGTTGCTCTTGTTCTTATTTTTGGACTTATTTTCTCTCTCCTTGCTCTTGTTGGGTATAGCGTGAAACGTAAAGAAAGGGGCGTATGAAAAGTTTTTTCTTTTCCCAAAAAGGGATTCTTCTTGGCCTCCTTTGTGTTGTGCTGATATCTTTTTTAGGATGGGAGTTTTTTTGGAGGGAAAGTCATTCAGACCAAGTATTTCATGAAGTTCGTATAGATGATCAAGTCTTTCAGTTAGAAAGAGCAGATACTGACGAAGAACGTGCTTTAGGCCTTGGGTATCGCGACAGCCTGTGTGATACCTGTGGCATGCTATTTCAGTTTCCGGAACCAGGAATGTATCCTTTTTGGATGAAAGGGATGCGTTTTCCGTTGGATATTATCTGGCTTGATGGGAATCGGGTAGTATTTATTGTTCATGCTGCAAGCCCATCATCTTTGGAGCTCTTTACTTCTCCAGAACCAGCCAATGCTGTTTTGGAGGTAAATGCAGGATCAGCTAGGAATATTGAAAGAGGCGATACGCTTTCCTTTCGTTAAAGAAAAAAGGTAAAACAAAACCCCGCGTTGCGGGGCTGTTTTTTATAGGAAAGAACGGTTCTTCAGAAATACAGTAAGGTCTAGCGGTAAGCGCTGACACGGGCAGAGTACTTCTTCAAATTCTGCAATTGTCCCTCGTTCAGTGTCTTGGATTTCTCGATTCCCTGTTTGATCAGGTCTTTTGAGAACTCAAGCGATTGATTCGGTACGAGTCCTCCGTTGTTCGAAACGTTCTTACGGAGATAGTCCTCGATATACACTTTGTGTTCAGCTGTCAAAGAAGAATCAGTATTCTTCTCGAGGTAGTGTGCAAGCGCACGGCGGGCAAGATGAGTAGACCCATCGCCAACCTCTGCTTGTTCTACAAAAGAGGTTTCTGTTTCACGGCTTGTTTCAGTAGAGATGGTAGCAGTATTGTTCTGCATAGTCTCTTCATCTGAAGCAGTGTCCATAGCCTCCTCAGCCTGATCCATAGCATCCTGACTTTTATCGCCAAGAGTTTCCAGGAGAGTAGAGGAGTCGTCGTCCAGAGCCTGTTCGCTACGCTGTGAGTAGGAATAGATTCCTAATGCGATAGCTGCAACGATAAAGACGCTGACGATGATTCTCAAGTTCTCCTGAATCCAAGCCTTCGCCTGGTTTGCAGAGGATTCTTCATTCATTGGAGTTTGGTCTTCCATAGTGGTCACCTCTCTTTCTAGTTTTCAAGTAATGTTTGGAAAGTACCGCTTGCGTTGAAGCCTTCCAGCCTTCCTGAGAGTGCTCAGGAGAGGCCGTATCGACCCCCTTTGTATGTATACTACGGTTTCGAAAAATCACTGTCAACTAGACAAAAAGCCCTCTTTTCAGCTTAATAAAGGGTAAATTTTTCTCCGAAGAGCTGAGAATGATTTTTATAAGGAGAAAAAATCTTTTCTGGAAAACGAGAACAGGGATGTGTGTTTGAAAAAAGAAATTCTCAAGATTTTTTCGGTGAGAGAAAATTTTTTTGGAAAGAGTGTAGAGTTTTTTTGAGAGAAGGAGAGAAAAGATATTTTTCTAGTATATATTTTCTTTTGAAGAAGAAAAAAAGGAAGAAAAATATTTTTGAGAAATAAATTTACTTGTAAGTGTTGACAGAAAATAATTTTCTCTTTGCATTTACAAAAAAAAGAGTATAATAAATATATACGGAAAACATTTCGTATCACACATCGATAAAAATAAATCGTGTTGTGTAGAAAAATAAAAATACTTATTTTGTTCTTAGCGTGAACCACGCGAAGACAGAAAAGTTTAGAAGGAGGTGAGTACTATGGCAGCAAAAAAGAAGGCAGCTAAGAAGAAGGCTACTAAGAAGGTGGCTAAGAAGAAGGCTGTGAAGAAGACTGTAAAGAAGGCTTCAAAGAAGAAAGCTACTAAGAAGCGCAAGTAATTGCCTCTTAGAAGTTCCTTTGAACAACAAAATCCCCGCATCGCGGGGATTTTTGTTTTGACAGAGGAATACTCTTTAGAAAGAGACGAAGAGAAAGCGATCTCTTCCAGAAAGATCGGTTTGTACTTCGTAAGACAGGGAAGGGATAGTTTCTGTAATATGTTGTACAAAAGAAGATGTTTGTTCAGGGCTTATCTCAAAGAAGCAAAATATCTTTTCTGTGTCTTTTAGTGCGGTAAGTTGAGAAAGAAGCTCAAAGGAATGAGCGAGGCCGGCATTCTCGCTTATAAGCGCGCTTTTTGGTTCGTAGTTTTGAACGTCAGGTATTGTAGAGGAATAGAGAGCATGGGAAAGATAGGGGAGGTTTGCGAGTACGAGGAGTGTTTTGCTTTTCTCCTTGAGAAGAGTATAGGGCTCGAGCAGATTTCCTTGGAGGAATTGTACGGGAAGTTTTGTCTGTTGTCTTTTCTGGTTTTCTTTCGCCACGTGTAAAGCTCCCTCTGAAATGTCTGATCCATAGAGCTTTATATGAGAAGGAAGTTTTTTTTCTGAAAGCGCGTGAGCGAGAGAAAGAATAATAGCCCCGCTTCCGGTTCCTACATCCACAATATCAATATCTGTACTTTTGAGAGATGTAATAAGTGCAAGAGCATTTTCTACAAGAATCTCGGTCTCTGGACGCGGAATAAGGGTTTCTTTGTTTACCTGAAATGAAAGTCCATAGAATTCTTTTTCTCCAATGATGTAGGCGACAGGTTCGTGTTTACGACGTCTTGCAAAGAAACTTTCTGCAAGAGCGTGTGTTTTTTCATCAAGAATATATTCCGGATGTGCTAGGAGGAATGTTTTTTCTTTCCCTGTGGCATGAGAGAGGAGAATAAAAAAATCCTCCGGTGCAAGAACCGGGAGGATTTCTTTTTGCAAGAGAGCAACCGTTATCATAGATTTACGTCGATTGCTTTTCGAGCTTTCGGCGAATATCTTCTTCTTCGAGAGCAGACAGAATCTGATCAAGATTTCCATTTAAGATATCGTGGATGTTGCTCCAGGACTGTTTGATGCGATGATCAGTAATGCGGTCTTGGGGAAAATTATAGGTGCGAATCTTTTCGCTTCGATCTCCAGTACCGATTTGGCTTCTTCGTGCATCACCGAGTTCTTTGGCCTGACGCTCTTCTTCTTGTTGAAAGAGGCGAGAACGAAGAACTTTCATAGCTCGCTCTCTATTTTTGATCTGGGACTTTTCGTCTTGGCAGCTCACTACGAGTCCAGAAGGCATATGAGTAATACGTACAGCACTGTACGTTGTGTTGACTGATTGCCCGCCCGGTCCTGATGAACAGAACGTATCAATACGGAGGTCACTTGGGTTAATAGTGATTTCGACGTCTTCAGCTTGAGGAAGAACAGCTACCGTAGCAGTAGAGGTATGAATTCTTCCCGCCTTTTCTGTTTCAGGGATACGCTGGATGCGATGAACTCCTGATTCGTATTTCATTTTCTGATATACCGACACAGAGTTAGGATTTCCATTTACTTCAAAAACGACTTCTTTAAATCCGCCAACTTCTGTCTGATTGGAATGCAGGAGTTCAATACGCCAGCGATTCTTTTCGGCGTAGTGAGAATACATACGGAAGAGTTCGGCAGCGAAGAGGCTTGATTCATCTCCACCGGCTCCGGCACGAATTTCGATAATAATATCCTTTGAATCCATAGGATCCTTTGGAAGGAGGAGTTGTTGAAGTTCAACTTCTAAGAGGGTTTTCTCTTGAGAGAGTTCAATGTTTTCCTCTACGGCGAGAGCCTTTAGTTCGGGATCGGTAGTCTCGTCATTGGTCATCTCAGCATTATCGCGCATGGATTGTTCAAGGGCGCGGAAACGGTTTACTTTTTCCATAATCAAATCGAGCCCTGCCTTTTGGCGCCCGAGCTCAGCCATCTTTTTCTGATCCTTAACAATGTTTGGGTCGCTGAGAAGAGCCGTTATATCACGGTACTGTTCTTCAACGTCCGAAAGAAGGTCTTTCATAGTAGTGTCATTATAGCAGTAATCTTACTGAACCAAAGAAAAATCCCGCCCGCGAACCACGCGGAAACGGGACTTATTAGCTCAGTCGCTATTTCTTGGAAGCTTCTTTTTCAGCCTTTACCTTTGGAGTCTTTTTGATAGTGGCTTTTGCCTTGGACTTTTCAGTCATGCGCTTAAAGCGGTCAACACGACCTCCAATATCGATAAATTTCTTTTTTCCGGTATAGAAAGGATGGCACTGAGAACAGATTTCAGTGCGTGGGTTTTCGACGGTAGAACCAGTCTCTAATACAGCGCCACAGGCACAGGTAATAGCTGTTTTTGCGTAGTATGTTGGGTGGATGCCTTGCTTCATAGGATCTTATAAAAAAGGGGCGGAATACATAAAAATCACAACGTGGTTGAAAGTCTAGCATGAAGAAAAGAAATTGACAAGAGGGGAGAACCTGCTATACTAGCTTCTGTATTTTCCCTCGGACAACCCCTCCTTTGAGGGCGGAGCCCCAGATGAAGATCAGACATACTTTTCCAAAGAAATCCGTTCCTGGCCTGCCTCTTGGTAGTGCTCTCAGGATTTCGTTACAGGAACAGTAGGTGGCTCATATTGAGCAAGCCTCCCGTATAGGTGAGGTATAACCAATAAGGAAGCAACTCTATGACCGAGGCAAAGAACGCCCCGACGGAACCGGTAGCGCCGCAAAAAGCTGCCAAGAAAGAGGCCACTGAAGATTTCTTCGCTGGTTTGGACTTTGCTACGCTCGATACGAGCTTGGAAGGTCTTTTGAAAGCAGGTGTTCATTTTGGACACTTAAAGTCACGTCGTCATCCTCGAATGGATGCCTACATCTATACCACTCGTAAGAATATCAACATTGTTGATCTTCAGAAGACAAGTGATCGCCTCGCGGCAGCAGCTTCGTTTTTAGCAGAGGTAAAGAAAGCTGGTAAACCAATCTTGTTTGTAGGAATGAAGAAGCAGACTCATGCTACAGTTTCTTCTTTGGCGACTCGTTTAGACGAGCCATTTGTGATTGATCGTTGGCTTGGAGGAACACTGACAAACTACAAGTGTATCCGCGACCGAGCAAAGTATTTGAATGACTCTCAAGAAAAGTTTGCCTTAGGAGAATTCAAGAAATACACCAAGTTCGAACAGGCCAAGAAGATGGAAGAAATTGGAAAGCTCCAGAAGAAGGTTGGTGGTATCAAGCACATGATGGAGATTCCAGGAGCGATTGTTATCGCTGATGTAAAAGAAGCTGGACTCGTGATTCATGAAGCCCGTAAAATGGGTGTTCCTCTTGTAGGAGTAGTGGATACCAATACCGATCCTGGTTTTATTGATTATCCAATTCCTGGAAATGATGATGCTCTTTCGTCACTCCGACTTCTTTTGGGAACCCTTGGAAAGTCTATTGAAGCGACTAAAAAGGCAACTACTGCTCCTGCAGAGACCGCATAAGTCCTTCGTTAATTTCGTAATAATAAGGAAAAGCGAAATATGAGCCAAATGGAACAAATCAAGGCTCTGCGTGAAAAAACCGGAGCTGGTATCGTTGATGTAAAAAAAGCTTTTGATGAGGCGAATGGAGATGAAGCGAAAGCGATAGAGATTCTCCGTAAGCGTGGTCAGGATAAAGCGATGAAGAAAGGTGACCGTGAGACTCACGAAGGTGTCGTGGTTTCGTATGTGCACTCCAATAAGCGCGTGGGTGCTCTTGTAAAGTTGTATTGCGAGACAGACTTTGTTGCCCGAAACGAAGAGTTTCAGGATTTGGGTCGAGATATCGCCATGCACATTACGGCTGCTAATCCTCGCTATATCAAGCCAGAAGACATGCCGAAAGAAGAGGTAGAGAAGGAAAAGGCACTCTGGCTCGAAGAGCTTGCAAAAGAGGGGAAGCCTGCAGATCTCGTAGAGAAGATTGTCGCCGGCAAAGAAGAGAAATTCCGCAGTGAAAATGCTCTTCTCTCACAGCCTTTTGTCAAAGATGGAGAAAAGACAGTTGGTGAACTTTTGACTGAGAAGATCCATAAGATAGGGGAAAATATCCTGGTAGGGGATTTCGTACGGTACGAGATGTAGTACAATAGAGAAAGAAGAGAGTAAGATTGTTTTCCTTATATTCAAGACTGAAAGAGATGTGGTATCTCATTATCCCGCCGGTTATCGTTGTTGTGAGTCTCGCTTTTGTTCTGTGGTATCTGTCACGTAAAGGTGCTGATCCCAGTGTGGCAGAGAAGATGGCTCACTTAGATACTCTTCCGAAGAGACCGTCTTTTTCACGGACAAAAGCGTTTTTTCTCCGTCTTCTTGAAAAGATGGTACAGCGTTCGAAGGTGAGCGCTCTTCGGATGCATAATGGACTCAATCAGTGGACGCAGTCTTTGAAAGAAAAGAGACGAAGGGTACAGGAAACCGTCACTGAAGAGAGTCGTCGAAAAGATGCTCTCCGTGAAGTGTCTCAAGAAGCTCTTCCTGCAAGTACGTTTGGATTTTTACGAAGGAAAGAAAAAGCAACACCAGATACTTTGAAAGAAGAGACTTTTTTTGAGGAATCAATTGAAGCTCCTCTAGTAGAAGCGCGTGAAGAATCTGGAGCGCCTTCTTTTGAGAGCCCAATTATTCGTCGGAGAAAGATTCTTTCGGGTCGTGAACAGCAAGAAGAAAGTGAGGCGTCTCCTGAATCAAGACCAATGGTGAGTGCCCGATTGACACGTCCAGAAAGTGCTCTCGTGAAACCAAAAAGAAGTGGCGTACGTGAAGAAGATTTGATCAAAAGAATCGCCAATAATCCCAAGGACTTTACAGCGTACGAAGCACTGGGAGACTACTACCTGGAAGCAGACAATATAAAAGATGCTAAAGAATGCTATCGACAGGTATTGAAGCTCAGTCCGGTACAGAGAATGGTAAAGATAAAGATACGACGCCTCGAAAAGCTTCTTGCGCAGAAATCATAAAAGAAATCTTTTTCAGTTGATGGATTTATAAAAGTCCGATATGCTGGGAAAGCGTTTCTTTTTTAGTGCCACCTTAGCTCAGCTGGTTAGAGCAACAGTTTTGTAAACTGTGGGTCCTCGGTTCGAATCCGAGAGGTGGCTCAGATGAATGAAAAGAGAAAAAGTTGGGTCGGTGGTAGAGCGGTCAATTACAACAGACTGTAAATCTGTCGCCTCCGGGCTACGAAGGTTCGAATCCTTCCCGGCCCACAAAATTTTACCAGCCATCAGCTTGGTATAATTTTTTGATTTAAGGGTAGGATGAGAAGTTTATGCCCCAAAGGGGTAAATCCTTCCCGGCCCACAAAATCATGACCCTCTGTAATGAGGGGATTGCCGTTGTAGCTCAGCTGGTAGAGCACCACCATGGTAAGGTGGGGGTCATCGGTTCAATCCCGATCAACGGCTCAAGGAAATTCTCCGGGTTGACGAAACAGGCATTTTCCGGTAGAGTAAAAAAGCTTTTTTGTAAGTAAATCAGTGCGAGAATATGGGACAAATTAAGGACACGATGGTAAAACTCAAATGCGGAACTTGTGCCCGTATTACCCATTACACCAAGCGTAACAAGAAGAAAGTAAAGGAAAAGCTTGCACTTTCGAAGTATTGCCGCTTCTGTATGAAGAATACGACTCATAACGAGAGCAAATAAGTTTCCCCGCCGTAAGGCGGGGTTTTGGAAATTGGGGGAATAGTTCAGTGGCAGAACGTCGGTCTCCAACCCCGCCATTCGCGAATGGCGGGGCGATTCCTTCAAAGATATGCATTACGTATATTTATTACAGAGTAAGAAAGATGGTAAGTTGTATATTGGGAGTACGGATGATTTAAAAAGGAGGATAGTTGAGCATAGTAGCGGAAGAGTTATTTCCACAAAGAATCGTAGGCCATTGGATCTCGTATATTATGAGGCTTACAGATTTAAAAAGAGCGCCCTAACAAGAGAAAAGAATTTGAAAGAATTTGGATCAGCCTATAAAGGATTAGTGAAAAGGCTGGGGGAATAGTTCAGTGGCAGAACGTCGGTCTCCAAAACCGGATACGAGGGTTCGATTCCTTCTTCCCCTGCAAAAATGGCCTCATCGTCTAGCGGCTAGGACATCTCCCTCTCACGGAGAAAACAGGGGTCCGATTCCCCTTGAGGCTACAAGTAAACAAAGGATTGAAGATTTTTTCTTCAATCCTTTGTTTTTATTCAAGGGGAATCGGATGTCTTTTATTTTTTTATATTGACTTCTAGCCATTTTTGTTTTAGAGTGCCACTTCGTTCTTTCAAAGTATGGACGTGCGTTTTTTGCTCTGACAAAGGAGCTTCATCGAAACAGCAAAAGTAGGATTCCAAAATGGCTCAACATCCTTTGACGTTTGATACGTTTGTGACTGGTCCGAGCAACGAATTTGCTCACCAGATGGCCAAGCGGGCGGCGGCAGGGGAGAATATGGGTCAAAACCCGATCATCCTGCATGCCCCCTATGGCTTTGGGAAAACACACCTCCTTTCCGCAACCAAAGAGGAGGCGGAGCGTTTGTTTCCTGAAAGGAGGGCACTGTATTTTACGGCGGAGCGTTTCCTTACAGGATTTGAACAGCATCGGAGGGAAGCTTCTCTTCCAACTTTTTATAAGGAGCTTCGGGCGGCAGACCTCTTGTTGATTGATGACGTGCATCGTGTGGCGCTCAAGTCAGTCGAACGGCCCGAGCTTCTCGAGATGCTTATCACGGTGGTGAGTGATGGTTGCGAGAGGGTGCTTCTGTCGTCCGAACGCGAACCGAGAGAACTCTTCGAGATTGATTCTCGCCTCCGTTCCTATCTCGCTTCGGGAGTGGTTTGTGGTATCGACCCGGCGCCGCTCTCTCTTCGAGTTGCAATCTTGGAGCGTAAGCTCCTCGTGTTGGCCTCGCAGGGTGCTGAGCCGGTCACGGTGTCACTGGAAGTCCTCCGATTCCTGGCCGAGCGGTTCACTGATTCTATACGCGAGTTGGAGGGCGCGCTTCTGACTCTCGTAGCTCGTATTGCTGGAAGAGAGGTGGCGTTGACCGTGGAAGAAGCGCAGGCTTTTCTTCGTCAGCACATCGGACTTTCGGAGAGACGAGTGACCGTGGATCATATCCAGAAGGTGGTGTGCGAACACTATCAGCTGAAGCAAGCGGATCTGATTTCGGAACGCCGAGCGCGTGTAGTGGCTCGTCCGCGCCAAGTCGCTATGTGGATTGCGAAGCAGGTAACAACCCGTTCGCTTCCCGATATCGGCAGGCGTTTTGGGGGGCGTGACCACACCACGGTCCTGCACGCCGTCCGCCGTATCGAGGGGCTAAAAGAAGAGGACGCGGGATTGAACCGTGACCTCGAAGTCCTTCTGAGAAAAGTAAGAGCCTGACCCTCAGGCCACAATCAACATCTTGCCCGCACAGTGTCCACGTGACACTGGCGGGTTTTTTCTTTTCAGAGTTTAATAAAAGAAGAGAAGTGAGTATTCTATGGAAAAACGTATCCGAGAGCAATCTGAAAAAGCGATTATACAGCGGGTATTTCCTGGCTGTGTTATTGGTGTCGTAAAAAGAAGTGGCGAAAGACATATTTTTCCTTTCGGGAAATTTACCTATGAAAAAGAGGCGTTAGAAGTGAAAGAGGATACAATGTACGATCTCGCGTCTCTTACGAAGTCTCTTCCGACAGCAAGTTTGGCACTCATGTTGATTGATCAGGGGAAATTGAAACTCACAGATAAGCTTATCGAGTATCTCCCAGAATTTCAAAACTCTGATCGAGAAAATGTTTTGATCAAGCACCTGCTGACGTACACACTCGACGGCTATGGTCTCGCTTCGGCAGTGGATGGGAGTTCGGATCAGGCATCTTTACACAAGAGAAGTTCAGAAGATCTTCTTAGAGTCCTCTATACGCACGACTTTGAAAAGCGTCCCGGAGAGGCTTTTAAATACACAAACATACCGGCAGCACTTCTCGGTCTTGTCGTTGAAAAAATAATGGGTGCTACGCTTGATGCTCTTGCGGACGAGTATTTTTTTCATCCACTTAACATGACTCGAACTACCTTTTATCCAGAAAAATTTTCGAAAGAAGAAATAGTGCCTACGGAAATTGATGACTGGAGAGGATTGGTACATGGTGTTGTGCATGATGAGAGTGCTTATATTTGTAAAAGAGACGGGAAGATTATGGGACATGCCGGAGTATTCTCTGCTGCCGGAGATATTTTGAACTTTCTGGAAGTACTTTTGCATGAAGGTGAATTCAATGGAAAGAAATATTTTTCCCGGGAAATTGTAGAGATGATGGGATCAAATCAGATTCCTGAACTGGATGATTTTACTGGACTTGGCTTTGAGCTCAATCAACCACGATTTATGGGAAAGTATGCAGGTGAGCATACATTTGGTAAAACAGGTTTCACGGGGACTTTGTGTGTAGTGGATGTAGAAAAAGAGGTAGCCTATATCATTCTTTCGAATCGTATCTACCCGCATCGTCCTGATAATTCCGAGGCTATCAATGCCTTTCGGGCAAAAATAGGGGAAATCATCCTTGCATAAGGAAAGAGGGAAGTAGGGGCCTGGAAAGGCCTTTTTCTTGTTGACAAATAGGGTAAAAAGGAGTATAATATAGAGTTGCTTAAAAATTGAGTTCTAGTGGGAATGATCCCAAAACAGAGGGCCAAAGAGCCTCTTATCAAGAAGGGTGAAAGAAGATGAGCGTTCAAGAAGAACGGAGCAAGTTTCGCGACGAACATCGTCGCAACAGGGGGCGCATGATGGACCCCGTCGACCCTGCGGCCTGTGGACGACCCTTCGCCGACCTGGCGGAGAAACTCGCCAGGAAGGGGGAAGATGATCCCAAGCCCGCCTTCCTCCAGCCCAGGCAAACGATGCGTGCTCCGGCGCGAGTCACGAGCCCGAAACCTCGACAGCCGGTCCGACAGCCGGAAAGGCCGTCGGGCGTCATCGTCCTTCGCCTTTCGGCCAAGAAGGACTTCGGCGACATCCCGGACACTCTGGGTGATCCGGAAGAGGCGTTCGGCCATCTGGGCGACACCATGACGCTCGAGCTCCGCAATCAGCGTGGCGATCAAGTGGTCCGCACCATCTTGGGTCGCCTCGAAGTCGCGGACTGACCCTACTAGAAACTTCGCCGCTACGCCGGCTCACAACTGCCCGTGTCCCAAGATTCTTTCTTGGGCGCGGGCTTTTTCTTTAGTTGTTTTCTCTCTTCGTTCTACGATATACTAGTGGTATGGCAACACTCGTTTTTGATATTGAAACCGTCGGGGATGATTTTGAAGACCTCGACGAAATGACACAAGAGACGCTTACGCGTTGGATTAAGCGTGAATCCGAAAGTGGTGAAGGGTATACAGCAGCGCTGGCTGATTTAAAAGAGAGCCTTGGGTTTTCACCGCTAACCGGACAAATTGTGGCTATTGGCATTTATGATTGTGAACGAGCCAAAGGCGCGGTGTATTTTCAATCCTCACCAAAGAAAAAAGAAGAAAACTTTGAAGAAGAGGGATTCAAGTTTGAAGTGATGGAAGAAAAAGAAATGCTTCAGAAGTTTTGGGAAGTTGCTTTGAAGTATGATACGTTCGTAAGTTTCAATGGGCGTGGATTTGATGTGCCGTATCTTATGATTCGTTCGGCGATTCACGGTATTCGGCCATCAAAGAATTTGCTTGCCAATCGATATTTGAATTATCAGCCAGGGCATTCCAGGCACATTGATCTTTTGGATCAGTTGTCATTTTATGGAGCACTCAGGCGCAAGGGGAGTCTTCATCTCTGGTGTCGCGCCTTTGGAATTGAGAGTCCAAAAATTCAAGGCGTGCACGGTGATAACGTCAAAGAGCTTTTTCAGAAAGGAATGAGTCGCGATATTGCCAGATACAACGCTCGGGACCTGAAAGCAACTGGTTCACTGTACGATCACTATGAGCGTTTTTTGAGTTTTTAGCCCTTGTTTTTGAGTCTCTTTTCATGCTATACTCGCGCCATTGCGCACGATTTTTATTCGCTCCCGTTGTATGCAGATTAAAGACGAATTGAAAGGTTTTAAGGGCCGCCTCGATCCAAAAATTGAGGCGTATTTTGATACCATGCTTCAAACAGCCCTCAAAGAGGACGAGCTTGTAGCAGAAGCACTCGGGCACTGCCGGGACCTTGTGTTAGCTGGAGGGAAGCGTCTGCGAGCTGCCTTTATGTACTACGGGTATATCGGAGCCGGAGGCACAGACAAAGAGCGTATTTTGGATACCACTGTTAGTGTTGAACTGATCCACGCCTTCCTTTTGGTGCACGACGACATCATTGATCGTGACGAGATGCGCCATGGTGTGCCGACACTCCACAAGCGCTATGCTGATTTCGGAAAGAAATTTTTCCCACAGATGGATACGGAGCACTTTGGAAATTCTATCGCCATCATTATGGGCGATATGCTCTATGCTTTTGGGAATGATGTGATCTTTAAATCAGGATTTGAAAAAGAAAGAGTTTTTGAAGCGCTTTCTTGTTTGCAGAATATTGTTGCCTATACCGTTGTGGGCCAGGCTCGGGATATTTATATGGAATACAAGGGAGAAGCCACTGAACAAGAAATTCTCCAGATGTACCATAACAAAACAGCAAAGTATACCGTAGAAGGCCCACTGCATTTAGGGGCTATCTTGGGCGGAGCTTCAAAAGAACTTCTCAAAGATCTTTCGGACTATTCCCTTCCTTTGGGAGTAGCTTTTCAAATCCAAGATGATATTTTGGGCATTTTTGGATCGGAGAAGGTTATTGGAAAGCCGGTAGGATCGGATATTCAAGAAGGGAAGATTACGCTCTTGGTTTCTCGGGCTCTCCGGAACGGAACTGAAGATCAGAAGAAACGCTTAAAGCATATTCTTTCCCTAGGGGAAGCCTTACAGGAGAAAGAAATAGAAGAATTCCGTACCCTTTTACGAGAAACAGGAGCCTTGGAAAGCTGTGAGAAGGAAGCTGAGGTACTGATAGAAAAAGGAAAGGTAGCCTTAGAAAAGATGAAAGAAAGCTTGGTTCCAGAAGCCTATGAGTTTTTAGGAGCTGTTGCGGAATATATGATGCATCGTGAACACTAACCCTATGTCAGAAATAATGATTCAGCCAGAACTGCTTCCAAAACACGTTGTTATTATTCCCGATGGGAATCGTCGGTTTGCTACTGCTCGCGGACAAAAACCCTGGGAAGGTCATGAAGCCGGAGCCAAGAATACCGAATCGTTGGTTCGTGAGGCCAGGCGCCTTGGAGTACAAGAGATTTCTTTTTGGGGATCATCGATTGAAAACCTTACCAAACGTCCTCTTCCAGAAAGTCAGGCTCTCTTACGAATTTATGAGCAGTATTTTACAGAACTTCTTGAAGGGGAAGACATTTACAAGGACAAGGTGAAGGTTCGGTTTATTGGGCATTGGGAAGAGCAGTTTCCAAGTAGTCTCAAGAATATTTTGTACAAGATACTCGAGGCAACCAAGGATCATGATCAGTGCTTTTTGAATTTTTTCCTTGCCTACAGTGGGGACGATGATATGAAGCAGGCTATTCAGCATATTGCTGATACGGTTCCAGAAGGTACCAAGATTACCGACGAGATGATCAAGGGAGCGCTTATGACCAAGGATCTGCCTCCTGTAGACCTCCTGATTCGTACCGGAGGGGAGCCTCATTTATCCGCTGGATTTATGATGTGGGATATAGCCAATAGTCAGCTGTATTTCTCAGAAAAGCTGTATCCGGACTTCGATGTGACAGCCTTAGGGGAGGCAATTTTGGATTATAGTAACCGAGGGCGCCGTTACGGGAAATAGTCTCATCCTCGGGAGTTGACAAAAAAAGGACATCTGCTACAATACTAACTACATTTTGAAAAACTGCATAGATCTGAGCAAGAGGGTATTGCAACAGCCGAGATTCACGATTGAGGATTGATTGCTCTCAAAAAAACCAACCTCCTCTGTTTTTTTGTTGCTAAAGACATCTCGGTAAATAAAAAGTATACCTCAAGCAAAGAAGTACAATATGGCCAACAACAAGGAACTGATTCGAGTAGAGGGTGAAGTATTAGAAACACTTCCGAGCACTACTTTTCGCGTCCGTCTCGATAATGGTCACGAGGTACTCGCACATATATCTGGTAAGATGCGAGTCCACTATATTCGTCTTCTACCAGGAGACCGCGTTATCGTCGAGATGAGTCCTTACGACCTCTCGAAAGGTCGCGTTGTACAGCGTTTGAAATAATATCCCATCCAAGTTTTGCTATGAAAGTCCGGGCCTCTGTAAAAAAAATCTGCGCACACTGCAAAATCGTCCGCCGTCGCGGTCGAGTGTACGTTATCTGCACGACCCCGAAGCATAAACAGCGTCAGGGCTAAATAGAGAGAAATATATTTTATGGTAAGAATTGCTGGAGTAAACATCCCTGATAACAAACGAGTTGAGATCTCTCTCACCTATATTTATGGTATTGGTCTTACGACCAGCCAGAAAATTCTTGATGAGCTCGACATCAGCCGAGATACTCGTGTCAAAGATTTGACTGATGATGAAGCAAACCGTCTTCGTGAAGGTGTTGAGAAGAAGTATCGCGTTGAAGGAGAACTTCGTCACCAAGTAAAGCAAAACATCAAGCGTCTTAAAGAAATTGGAAGCTACCGCGGATCCCGTCACCAAAAGGGTCTCCCATCCCGTGGACAGCGTACCAAGACCAATACCCGAACTCTCCGTGGAAACGTTCGTAAGACCATGGGTAGTGGACGTAAGAAGTCAGATAGCAAGACCTAATCCGGATTTCCAATATGAGCGAAGTAAAAAAGACAACCGAGGAAGCAGTAGAGGCTCCAGTAGTAACTGAAGAGACTTCTGTTTCGGCTGCTGATTCGAAAGAAGAAACAGCTGCGAGTAAGAAGAAAAAGAAACTGAAGAAGCAAATCCTCAAAGGACGCGCCAATATTCAGTGTACCTACAACAACACGATCATTACTATTTCTGATATGAATGGTGGAGTGTTGGGATGGTCAACTTCTGGTCATATGGGATTCAAGGGTGCCAAGAAGTCTACTCCGTACGCCGCAACACAGGTGGTAGCTGATTTGACTGAAAAGGTAAAGAAATTCGGTGTTCAAGAATTGGAAGTGTTTGTAAAGGGAGTTGGATCCGGTCGCGAGGCTTCTATCCGTGCTCTTTCAAACAATGGATTTACTTTGACTGCGATTAAAGACACAACTCCAATCCCACACAACGGCTGTCGTCCACGTCGTCCACGTCGCATTTAAGACACACTATAGAGAACTATGGCAAAATACACTGATAAATGTAAACTCTGTCGCCGCGCTGGCGAAAAACTCTTTTTGAAGGGAGACCGTTGTCTTTCTGCAAAGTGTGCTATGGTGCGCCGTCCGTATGCTCCTGGAGTACACGGAAAGAGTCCAAGTCGTGGTGGAAGTGAATTCGGCCGACAATTGGCTATGAAACAGAAGATTAAGCGTCTTTACGGAGTGCTTGAGCGTCAGTTCCGTAACCACTTTGCTGAAGCTGAAAAGCTTTCAGGAATCACTGGTGATCAGTTGCTTTCCCGCTTGGAACGCCGTTTGGATAACGTTGTCTACCGTCTCGGATTTGGAACATCTCGTTCTCAGGCTCGTCAGTTGGTAGGACACAACATGTTTACCGTAAACGGAAAGCGTGCCAACGTTGCTTCTATGGAAATCAAGGTAGGAGATGTTATTGCAACGAAGCCAAACAAACAACAGAAAACCTATTTCAAGAATTTGATGGAAGTGTTGAAGAATAAGAAAGACGTTCCACACTGGCTCGAACTGAACGCTGACAAGTTTGAAGGAAAAGTCATTGCGCTTCCGGCTCGTGAAGATGTCGGAGTGAATGTGGATCCACAGATGGTCGTCGAATATTACTCTAAATAATTCGTTTTACCTCATTAATTGCTTCCGGTGAATAGCGCAAGAACAACAGGTCCCGCTGCTCATTCGAAGCCAACAAATGGTATGTACAAGATAACTTCACCTCAGGCCCCAAAGTACACCTCTCTTGGTGAAAACCACGGGAAGTTTGAAATCCTCGGTTGCAACCCTGGATATGGTACGACGCTTGGAAACGCTTTGCGTCGCGTACTCCTTTCTTCTCTTGAAGGAGCTGCTATCAAATCAGTAAAGATCACGGGAGTTTCTCATGAATTCTCAACAATCCCTGGTGTGATGGAAGACGTTGTGCAGATTATCCTCAACCTCAAGCAGGTTCGTTTCCGTCTTCATTCTGAGGAACCAGTAAAGGTAACTCTCAAAAGCAAAGGAGAAGGACCAGTAACAGCTGCCGCTATCAAGACCAACGCTTCAGTAGAAGTTGTAAACCCTGATAAGGTGATTGCAACTATTACTGACAAGAAGACTGAACTCGAAATCGAACTCGAAATTGATAATGGTATTGGATACGTTCCAGCTGAACAGCGTGATCGCGAAGAGCGTGAGATCGGTGTTATCGCTATTGATTCTATCTACACACCAGTGAAGCGTGTGAACTACGAGGTAGAGAACATGCGTGTTGGAAAGCGTACTGACTATGACAAAATCACTCTCGAAGTGGTAACTGACGGAAGTATGACTCCACAGGAAGTATTCCAGAAGAGCGTTGATATCCTCGTTGGACAGTTCTCTTCTCTCTTGGCACTCGAAGCTCTCGAAGCAGAGGTGATCGAAGAAGGAGTAGTAGCTGATGCTGTTGTAGAAGAAGCAGGAGAGGAAGAAGCTCCAAAGAAGACTCGCAAAAAGAAAGTTGTTACTGAAGAGACTGAATAAGAAAACGTTCTAGAAATCCCTTATGAAGCACAGAAAGACCGGACGCGTCCTCAGTAGGACTCGTAACCAACGAAGAGCATTGATTCGGACCCTCCTTGGGAGCCTGATTCTTCATGAGCGAATTACTACAACTGAGGCGAAGGCCAAGGAAGTAAAGAACTTTATTGATCAGATTGTAAATAAAGCGAAAGTAGCAAGTTCTGACGAGACTCGTCGTCTTTCTATGATTCGTGAATTGTACAAAGAAATCCCAGTTGTTGCCGTGAAGAAGCTCCTCGGGGAATTTGTAACTCGTTTCGAAGGACGTAACAGTGGGTTTGTCCGCGTTATCAAGCTCGATCCGCGTAAGAGTGATTCTGCTCGGATGGCTATTATTGAATTTGTCTAAAGATATGGCTGAAGTGAAAAAAGTAACTACCAAGAAGAAGCAGAGAGTTGATAGAGAATATCATCTGTTTGATGCGCAAGGAAAGATTTTGGGGCGCCTCGCTACGGAGACTGCTACTCTTCTTATGGGAAAGCGCAAAGTGAACTTTGCTCCACATATCGACGGAGGAGACTTTGTTGTTATCATCAATGCTGACAAGATTGATGTAACAGGAAACAAGCGCGAAGCCAAAGTATATCATCGTTTCAGCGGATATCCAGGAGGAATTACTTCTATTACTCTCGAAGACCAGATTAAGAAGGATTCTCGTAAGGTTATTCATCAGGCGGTCTACAATATGCTTCCAAAGAATAAACTACGCGATAGAATGTTGACTCGTCTGCGCGTATATAAAGGAGCAGAACACGATCACAAGACTATTCATGTCACTCACGAATAATTATGGCAACCAAGAAAACTGTTACAAAGAAAGAAGAAGCTGTAGAGGTAAAGGCTCCAAAGGCCCCAGCAAAGAAGAAGGCTGTTTCGGCTGCTGATCGTTACGTCTATGCTGTTGGTCGTCGTAAGACGGCGAGTGCTCAGGTGCGTCTGTATGTTGCTGGAAAAGCAAAGGAAAATGGTGTTATCGTAAACACTCGTGCTGCAAAAGAATATTTCGGCACCGTTGCTTTGGAAGCGAACATCAGTGCTCCTCTTCGAGCAACTGGCCTTGAGGAAAAATTCTTTGTTTCGATTCATGTTCAAGGAGGTGGTCTCCATGGACAGTCTGACGCTGCCAAGCTTGCGGTTGCTCGTGCGCTGATAAAGCATGATGCACTTCTTCGTCCAGTATTGAAAGCAGGTGGATTCCTGACTCGTGATGCTCGTTCTGTTGAACGTAAGAAACCAGGACTGAAAAAGGCTCGCAAGAGTCCACAATGGTCAAAGCGTTAAACTTTCGAAACTTCCTACCCCTCCAAATTGGAGGGGTTTTTGTTATTTCTGTACTCTTGACTGACCGATCAAGAAGTGGCATTATAGGGGCAAGCCTTTTTTAGTTTTTGGAGTTTTTCGACAGAGAAGAGGAGTCTGAATGGAAGGACTGCACTATTACTGCCCGCACTGCGCGCGGATTACTCCTGCGACGGAAGAGAGCGAGGATGCGTACACGCTTGCCCCGCACAACTCTCCCATCAACGGGTCGCCGTGTTTCGGTGGAAGAATTATCCGGAGGATGAAAACTCCCGAAGAGATCGCGTCCCAGCCTTACACGACGCTGGGCTCGGTGTTCTCCTCGATGAGCCTCAGGCTTCCTGAAAGGGCCCTCGCGGCCGCCTAACTGCCCTCAAAGAAGGGTAGGGGACAAAACAAGGAATAGCGACGGACTTGAGCAATGCTCGGGCCGTCGTTTTCTTTTTTAGAAGGAGTATTGCAGGAGACTCTTATTTTTGGCACTGTATTGACATTTTTCATAAAATGTGCTATTATGGTGTCTCGGTAGAGAATAAAAAATACCGAAGAGTGCAATCTTTTGAGGGGCGTTACAAATGAGAACATTGCATTGTGGATGCGGAGAGTGTGATCAGAAATCGATCGCTCTCATCCGAAATCCTCTCGCCAAGCCACTCGGCTTAGGCGAGGAAGAAGATCCGGATGATTATCTCTATGTGGAGCACATGATGCTCACGGGAGGTCGTCGGTGTCCGGGATCGGGGAAGATTCCTGATGGTTTCCAGTTCGCGATTGCGGCGGTCACGGTGTGGCCCCTTCTTGCGGAAGCAAAGCATCAGCAAGCGGCTTAGGCCGAAACAATAATCGTCCAAAGGACGAAAGAAAAGAACGGCGACTCGAAGAATATCGAGCGCCGTTTTTCATTTCTTTTTTCTTTTAGCGGAAACCAAAGAGATTCGGTGCTTCAGGGAATGCAATGACGGAAACACTTTCTTTGTTTTGGTTATCAGTATTCACAAAGTAAATACGGTTTTCTCCGAAGCGTGAGACAACTTGGGTAACCGGAGTAGGAAATGTTATGAGATCCAAAAGATTACGTCGGTCTCTATTATCAAGCTCGATAATCTTTACGTTTCCATTGAGAGAGAAGAGGACGTGTTCATAATCTTTCGTCCACTGTACATTTTTTATGGGTGTTGAGAAGCGAGCGATTTGTGTAGTAGTGTCTGGTTCTCGTATTGGCTGAACTTCCCATTCGCGAAGGAAGTAGGTGGAAATCTCGTTGTCGGTAAAATAGAGGAGTTTCTTTCCGTCATCAGAAAACTGCATGCCTTTAACGCCACTTGGAAGGAGCTCTTTGAGTCCCACTGGCCCTGTTTCAGCGGCGTTATTAAAGACGAAGAGCTGTCCCTTTTTCCTTTCAAACAAAGCGAGTCTTTTCTCATCATACACAATGAGGGTATATGTTCCGTCAGGATCCAACGCTATAGGTTCTGTAGTAATTTGGATCGCTCCGCTTTCTTGGTTATCGGCGGGTGCACGATAGACAATGCCATTTTCTTGACTCAGGTAGTATATGGAAGAACTTGAAATATCGTAGGCCCGGATATTTTCTTTGGTTAAAAGAGGAGGAGCAAGAGGATTGACGGTATCAATATGAAAGAGGGCTTGTCCATTTATATAAAAGAGAAAGTCTCGGGCTGCCGGATCCCAGCGAGGGTACTTGGAAGTATTTGTATTTTGATTAAGTACATCAAGGAGTTTTGCTTCTTTTGTCTTTCGATCCACGAGGAAATAACGATACTCTTTGTTTTCTAAAAGGGGAATAAGAAGAAATGACCCATCCGGAGACCATTCAATATTTCCTTCACCCTCAGGTAACAGATCAGCATTTTGGAGAGAGAATATTTGTTCACCTGATCCGTCACGAGTATCCGTAATATCTACGGTCAGTTCGGTCCCATTTTTTTTGACGATAGCCATTTCGTTGTTTCGTGGTGAAGGAAACAGGCGAGTGGCAAATGCTGTTTTTGGAAGCGTCTCGAGCGCCGGATCATTCTTTGAAAGAAGAACGTTCCAAAATTCAGTGGAACGACCACTCTCAACCACTACTTTTTTTTGCCAGGTATTGTAGCTCGGAGCGGTTACCTCGATAAAGTGTTCACCTGGAGTGAGGCCAGCAATGTGGAAAGAATTATTGAGAAGTCCCAGGCGTTTCTTTGGGACGACTTCATTATCAACACTTATTTGGATATCCTGAGGATTGGCTTTGATTGTGACTGATCCAGTGTAAATAAAAATACCCCGATCCAGGCTGAATCGGTAGCCAAAGGCATAGAGAATTACCGAAGTAACCGTAAGAAAAAAGAGGCCACAGAAAAGCCAGAATATAAATGGTCGGAGCTTCTGCATAGAGAATTGAGTATGCACCTAGTATACTCTAAAGAAGAACACTCGTCACGGGAGAAAAATCCCTTTTTTAAGCCTCGTAGCCTTTTGACAGAGAGGTTTCGAACCCTTACACTTGAGGAAAGGACCCTTGAAAGATACGAAGCCTATGGAAGCCTTCAGGAAATTTTTTGATACTCTCAATCTCCCGGACAAAATTACAGGTGATTTTTCGCTTCTCCTTCTTTTTATTGGTATGAGTCTTGGCCTTGGGTTTCTCTTCGGGCGTTTCAAGCTCGTAAGTATGCTCATCAATGTCTATATTTCTTTGGCAATCATTAGTGTTATCCCGGAAAAGTTTCTTGAATTTTCTCCGTATGCACCAGCAGGAGCCTTTATGGCCCTTCTCTTGTTTTTGACCATGATTGATAAGAGATTGTTTGATCTTCATATATCAACCGCTGCTACTGATTTCTTTTGGCGCATGTTTGTGATGAGTATTCTGGTGACCGGAATGATAGTGAGTTCTGTGCTCACTTTTCTTCCGAAAAAGGTAGCGCTCGATCTCATTTCTGTTACAGCGTATAGTTATTTCGCTTCTCCTCTCGCAGTAGTGTTTTGGCTCGTGGTTCCTGTACTTGCTCTTCTTTTCATAAATAATCGTTTGAAATAGCGGAGGATACTTTCGATTTTGAGGGTATTTTTTCAGAAATAAAAAAGCTGCTTGGGCGACGATGCGCGCAAGCAGCAGTGGGGAAGAGAGAGGTCTTTCGTGAAGGCCTCATTTTCTTTTTCTCCAAGGGAGTTTTGCTCCGCTCGGCCAGGCGCACCAGACGCCAAGACAAAACGGAACAAAGCCGACCAAGAAGTAGCCAAAGTTTCCATTGAGGAAGCTTGAGGCCATAAAGAGGAGGCCGATAGCGGCGGTCGCGATCCCGACCCAAAGGGAAAAGCGGGTCACGACTCTTTCTCTTTTTTTGAGGTGCGGGGATTGCCGAAGATCACCTCCCAGCCATCGAGGATTTTGCACCCGATGACAAAGGCCCCGATCCCCAGACCCACGCCGGTCCAACGAAGGGCCACGGCGCACACCTGAGGAAAGGAACTCGCCGCCGTGCAGCAGTTGTAGCACCACATGACGACGCCGACGTCCGACAGAACAAAGCGTCTGTCTGGAAGGAGTCCGGGTCCGTTATTCTGGTTCATGATGGTCGACTTCCTTTCTGGGATCGAAGATCCCGCTTATGAAGAGGGCGCTCCCGATGATCGCGAAGACAATGGCGACCAAGAAGGTGACGCTTACTTCGGTGAAGATACGATCCCCGTCTATGCCGTAGGCTAGGCCCGACAGGATGACCGCGATGATGAGGCAGGTCAAACCTCGCTTACTTTTTTCACTCATGACGTTTCCTCCTTTTCCGTAGTCTAGCCGTCGGACGGACCAGCGCCAACTCCAGCCTTTGCCATGATACTGAGGATGACGATGGCGAATCCAGTGACTCCGAGGATGAAGGTGCCGATGGCCCAGAGGACGATTTCGGCATTCCAGTCCTGATGGAGTTGATGTCGGAGATAGTACCAGCGGTAGCCCGTAGCGATGCCTGCCATGAAGAGCGAGACGCCGATCCAGGAAATTTTCCGAGGTGTACTGGGGCGGGTAATTTTACTCATAGTTCACCTTATTTGTTGTTGAACGCATGAACGGCAGTGAATCCGCCGAGTATTAAACTCCAAATCATTGCTCCTTTTGCGCAGCCGAAGCAGAAATACGCGAGCTTTGGGATGTCATTTTGAGCAAAGGTTACTGCTCCGATGAAAGCTCCGACAGCGAGGAGTGTGAATCCAAGAGCGCTGTAGGTGAACCTATTCATCAGAGTTTCAAACTCTTTTTTTCTCATAGGTCACCTCTCTTGTTTGAAGTGCTTTAGTCGTCGGTTTCTCCTGGGAGGAAATGCGCGTCGTAGGGTAGAGCGTCGTTTTCTTTGGCTCGTTCCTTGATGAATTCGCGCAGGAAGTCGACGCTTGCCGAAAGGATAAGCAGTTCCAGGACGAAGAGGGCACCTGTGATCCTAAAGAGCTCGAAGATCACACAGGTGATCATGATGACCATTGTGAGAAGCGCGCTCCCCAGGAGCATGAGCGCCATCTTGAGTTTGGGGTGTCGAGGGCGTAGATGTCCTAGAAGACTTTGGCGAGTGCCAGTGGCGTGCACGGGTTCTCCTTTCAGGATGTCTGATGAGGCGAGATGAAGTCTGCGTCATAGGCCGCTTCAGCTTCCTCTTCGTCTGAGACGGAGCGGTTGTTGAAGGCGGCGATGATGAGGATGGAGCATGCGGCCACAAAGAGGAGGGCTGCTGCCACAAGGAGAAGGCCGAAACCGATCCAGTTTCCGCTGATCGCCGAGATGACCGCACATGCGATCGCGACGAGAAACAGGACCAAGAGCCCTATTCCCGTAAGGAATTGTTGTGCGGGTGTTCCGGGGATAACCATGGGATGTTCTCCAAGATTTCAGGTTGTTAAGCTACGAAACTGACCCCAAACTATACCGAAATTCTGCCTTTTCGTCAAGGCAAAAAGAGGGGATTTTTGGGAGGGTTTGGAAGGCGGATCTGTGGCCTTGACAAGCCTCTATAACTTATCTATACTAGATAAGCAATCTTGAATCAAATCGGATTGCTTTTGTTTCTCTTTGTTTTTCAGAGTTTTCATAAAAACCTGTACAAGTTTTTTAACAACCGAGCCACAATACAATAAACAATCACAATTTTTTGTGGTTAGTCCTAATCTTGATCTTCTTCGGAAGATCAGGGTACAAGACGGAGATCCTCTTCTAAATCGGTAGTCATTCTTCGGAAGGCTACCAAAAACCGAGACATTCTTTTTCGAAAGAATGCCTTTCTACCGAGAAGCAGTAGAAAGGTAACCATCTCATTCTTCTTTTATGAGAGTTTGATCCTGGCTCAGGATGAACGCTGGCGGCGTGGATAAGGCATGCAAGTCGAAAGGGTTTAGACCCTTGGCAAACGGGTTCGTAATACATAGGAATTTTCCCTCGAGTCGTGAATAATCCGGAGAAATCCGGGACAATGCACGATAGTCTCTACGGAGTAAAGATTTATCGCTTGAGGAGAAGCCTGTGCCCTATCAGCTAGTTGGTGAGGTAATAGCTCACCAAGGCAATGACGGGTAGGGGGTGTGAGAGCATGACCCCCAACATTGGAACTGAGACACTGTCCAAACACCTACGGGTGGCTGCAGTCGAGAATATTCCACAATGGACGAAAGTCTGATGGAGCGACGCCGCGTGCGGGATGAAGGCCTTTGGGTCGTAAACCGCTTTTTTTAGGGAGCAATTTAGATGAGAGTACCTAAAGAATAAGAGGTTACTAACTCTGTGCCAGCAGTAGCGGTAATACAGAGACCTCAAG
>JBBTWC010000011.1:0-27563 GCA_038062975.1 Patescibacteria group bacterium
GAGTTCTTTTTGATCGTTTTCTGATACCAAAAATCGCAACCCTCCCAGCCTTTTCGGGGAATCAAATCCTCAAGAAAGTAACTGAGCGAGTAACGATTATCAATAAAACAGAGCAGGTGGTTATTCGTGAAGACGATTCTGTAGAAAAGATCGTTTCTCAACCAGCCACATCCGTCGTGAATATCGTGACGGTTTTTCCAAGCGCGAAAACAAATTCATCGGCAACCGAAACCACGACTCCAGTAGCCGGTACAGAAGTCGTAGAAACAACGACTGGTGTTCTTTTGACGAATGATGGTCTTATCGTGACGTACGCCAATCAGACTCCTGAAATGACTGGGGCTCGGTACACTATTCTTTTGTTTGACGGCAAGAGCTACACAGCTTCATTTGTCGGTTATGATACGCTTACGAATCTCGCCTTCTTTCATTTAAACGATGCTGTAAACACTCCTGCGATTGCTTTAGCAAATTCCAATGATGCTCGTACCGGAAAGCGACTTATTGCAATTGGAAATACATTTGCTGAGTATCAGAACCGTCTCGCAGTAGGTATTTTGGGAAATATCAATCGCACATTCAATCTGGCAGGCAAAAGTGTCTCTTCTTCTGAGAAGTGGGAAGGTGTTTTTGAAATGGACCTTAGTAATGCAAAAAGTTTTGTTGGAGGGCCTGTTGTTGGTTTTAACGGTGAAATGGTTGGGCTTGTAGGAATGCTCACTATTGATAATACTCAGGTACCTTTTCTTATTCCTTCAAACGTCGTACGAGATTCTTCTTCTCGTGCGCTTGCTCAAACGCTCGGGAATCGACCAGCTCTTGGAGTTTACTACCTGCCAATTACCAAGGCGTATGCACTCGGACAGGGAATTTCTCGTGACCGAGGCGCGCTTATTTACTCTCCATCCGGGAAGACCTCTCTTGCGCTTCTCGCGGATTCACCAGCTATGAAAGCAGGGCTTCAGGCAGGGGATATTATTACAGCGGTGAACGGTCAAGAAGTAAACCTGGATAATCCACTTCCAGAACTTTTGAATGGTATTAATAAGGGTGAGAAGATCGAACTTCTGATTATGCGAAACGGAGCGGAGAAAAAAGTAGAAGTCCAATTGTAGATGTATCAAAAAATGTAAAAAAATGGCGCCCTTTCGCATGATAGCGATTGGGCGCTCTTTTTTTGGCGAGAAAATCTTTGGGAGTTACCCTGGGATTTCCTCGAACAGGGCAGGTTGGGCTTGGCCGAGGAGGACGGTTGGCGGAAGTATTCCTTGGAGCGTCTCTTGAAGGACGTTTTCTTTCGGGGTGAGACCAAGGAGATTGCCTCCGGCGACATAGAGCGTGGCTGAGAGCCTCGTGTCTTCGGAAGAAACCCATTCATATCCCGACGGGATAGGCCAGGGAGCCTGATGAGGTACCAGGCAGTGGGCGTAGAGGTGCTCCACAGGCTTAGCTTGTGGCCCCAGGATGACGGTGTGGAAAGGGGTATCAAGCCCCCTCCAATTACAGCGATATCCGAAACCGTTCTTCTGACAGAATTCGGACAGTTGTTCTTGCACGTATTCGTGCTTAAAGCGGGGGTCGGTGGTGAAGTGCGGAAGCGAGAGTGTGTCTTCTTCGCGCGCGTCGACCAGAAGCGAGTAGCGCCCCTGACCCACCTCCTCCTGTCTGACACAGAAGAGGATGACAACCGTTTCCTCTGGTCGAGGCTGTTTTCCGAAAAGAGTCGACATAGGGAAAGCCTTTTTGTTAACGAGCGGAAGGGTCTTGTTTTTACAGTACCAGAAAATTTTATGAAGCGTCAATTTTCCTTTTGACAAGGGGTTTTTCCTCATCTATGATACAAGGGTATTGTCACTATTTATATTCCCTTGTATGCGCCAATCGAGTCTCTTCACGAAAACGAAAAAAGAAGCCCCTAAAGATGAAACGAGTCTCAATGCCCAGCTTTTGATTCGAGCTGGATTTGTCTACAAAGAAATGGCCGGGGTCTATGCCTACCTTCCTTTGGGACTGCGTGTTATTGAAAAGCTAAAAGCAATTGTGCGAGAAGAAATGAATGCTTTGGGTTCCGAGGAGCTTATTATGACGAGTCTTCAAAAAAAGGAGTTGTGGGAAAAAACAGATCGTTGGGATGATGAAAAGGTAGATGTTTGGTTTAAATCAGCACTGAAAAATGGGAGTGAAGTTGGATTTGGTTGGTCTCATGAAGAGCAGATCACCGAGATGATGAAAAGCTATATTTCAAGCTATCGGGATTTTCCAATCTCTGTGTACCAGTTTCAAACGAAGCTACGCAATGAGCTTCGAGCGAAGAGTGGTATTATGCGTGGCCGAGAGTTTGTTATGAAAGATTTGTATTCATACAATCGTACAGACGAAGAGCATCAGAAGTTTTATGATGAAGTAACCGCTGCCTATTTGCGAGTATTCAAACGAGTTGGCTTGGGAGACGTTACCTATCTCACGTTTGCTTCCGGAGGAGCCTTTACGCAGTTTAGTCATGAGTTCCAAACAATAACAGATGCCGGTGAAGATACAATTTACGTTCATAAGGAACGGAAACTGGCGATTAATGAAGAGGTCCTTACAGACGAGGTGCTTACTCAGCTTGACCTGAAACGTGAAGAATTAGAAGTAATGAAAGCTGCTGAAGTAGGAAATATCTTTAGTTTTGGTGGTGCAAAGTGTGAGCAGTTGGGATTGTACTTTACCGATACAGATGGCACTCAGAAGCCCGTTATTCTTGGGTCGTATGGTATTGGTATTACACGTCTGATGGGTGTTATCGTAGAATGTTTTGCGGATCAAAGTGGCATCGTATGGCCAGAAGCCGTAGCGCCATATACAGTGCATTTGCTTTCTTTGGGGGCTGATGAAAAAGCAAGCGAAATCTATGAGGCGCTCACAAAAGCGGGTATCGAAGTCTTGTTTGATGATCGAGATGCGTCAGCTGGAGAAAAATTTGCAGATGCTGATCTTATCGGTATTCCCTATCGAGTGGTTGTTGGAAAGCGGAGTCTGGAAAGTGGGCTTGCTGAAGTAAAGAAGCGTACCGAAAAGGATGCTACTGAAGTGCCCTTTGAAGAGCTTTCTGCCCATTTTTCCAAATCTTCTCGCTAACCGAAGCGTTATGCGTGTAGCCGTACAAGCAAGCGACCTTGATCACAGTCGTATCGATGGAACGCGAGTGTATTTGAAAGAACTCCTCCATCGGTTTTCTGTTCTCTCGCCCGAGACTGATTTTCTCCTCTATCATCAGAATCAGTTTAATCCTGATCTGGCTCCTCCAGAGCGAGCGAATTATCTTTTTTCTGCACTCCATTTTCCTTTTGCTTGGATGCAGACACGATTTGCTCTTGAGCTTTTTCTCAAACGACCAGAGAAGTTGTTTCTTCCTATTCAGGCAGCGCCGATTTTTATTCCAAAAGGAACGGAAGTAACGACGACTATTCACGATTTGGCTTTCAAGAAGTATCCAAAAACTTTTCCGCTCAAGGACCGATTGAAGTTGAATTTTTTGTTGGACGTAGCAGTCAAAAGAGCGGACAAGCTTATAGCGGTTTCTCAATCAACGAAGCAAGATTTACTCACCTTTTTCCCAAAACTGTCTCCTGAAAAGATTCGGGTTATTCATCATGGCTTCGATAGTGATTTTTTTGAAGAATCTGTCGACACCTCTTTACTTGCCGAAGGATTGGTTCGGTATGGGCTTTCTCCCGAGAATTATATTTTGTATGTGGGAGCACTTCAGCCAAGAAAGAATCTTACTCGTTTGATCAAAGCATTTTCATTGGCCAAGAAAGAGTATCCAGAGATGAAGCTGCTCTTGGTTGGGGAGCGAGCCTGGCTTTCTGCTGGAATTTTTGAGGCAGCGAAAAAAAGTGAATACAAAAAAGATATTATTTTCACCGGAAGGGTGTCCTTTAAAGAGTTGCGACGACTGTATCAAGGAGCGCGATTTTTTGCTTTTCCATCGCTCTACGAAGGATTTGGATTGCCTCTCCTTGAAGCCTTTGCTTCTCGGGTACCAGTGCTTACGAGCAGTAATTCAAGTCTCCCAGAAGTCGCTGGGAAAGGGGCTCTTTTTTGCGATGCGAGTAGTACGGAAGATATCGCCAAGAAACTTAGTTTATTATGGCAGGATGCTGATCTTCGAAAAAGCCTTATTTCAAAAGGACAGCAAGAGCTTACTCGTTTCTCTTGGGAGAAATGCGCCAAGGAAACCCTTTCCTATATCTTGGAATAACCTTTTTCTTTACAAAAGGCTCTGGGAATGTCATAATGATTGCGCCGAATTCCGGCGTTTTTTGTTACAAGTGTTGATTCTAAAAACTCCCTATTACCGCCATGGCTAAAGACAATGTTGTCCTCCGTTTTGAAAACGTAACCTTTGAATACGCCCATAAAAAACCTCTTATTGAAGAGGTGAGTTTTTCCATTCGTCAGGGGGCTAAATTTACCCTGATGGGCCAAAATGGTGCTGGGAAGAGCTCGCTTTTCAAGATGATCATGGGAGAGATAACTCCCCAAAGTGGGCGCATTGCTATTGATCCTTCTGCCAAGATCGCTATTGGACGTCAGGTGATTCCAAAAGACGAGCTTGATCTTACTGTGGAGGAATTTTTTGCCAAGTGTTTTTCTGACACCGAATGGAAATTAGGTGCCAAAATTAAAGATGTTTTGGAAGTCGTGAATCTTCCGGTGCCTCCAATGGAAAAGAAGATTCGTGAATTTTCAGGGGGCCAGCAGGCACGCTTGCTTTTGGCTTCGGCCCTTATTCAGGATCCAGATATCCTTTTGCTCGATGAGCCAACGAACAATCTCGATTACGCAGGGATCGCACATCTCACACAGTTTTTGGTTGAGTACCAAAAGACCTGTATTGTTATTTCTCACGATGCGGAATTTCTGAATGCTTTTACGCACGGTGTTTTGTATCTCGATGTTTTTACAAAGAAGCTTGAGCAGTATACGGGGGATTACTATGACGTAGTTGAAGAAATTGCTCGTCGGATAGAAAAAGAACAGCGTGAGAACGTGCGCTTGGAGCGGACTATCAAAGAGAAAAAGGATCAGGCCAACGTTTTTGCAAACAAAGGTGGAAAGCTGCGTGCGGTTGCTAAAAAAATGCGTGATCTTGCAGAGGACCTTGAGGAAAATAAAGTAGATGTACGACGAGAAGACAAGACCCTTCCGGAATTTCAGATTGAATGTCGTGAGCTTCCTGGTCCGGTTATTGATATCAAGACCGTAACGCTGATTACTCCAATGGGACCCGCGATTAAACGTGTGGACATGGTGTTAAAACGGAATACGCATCTCTTGGTGTCCGGGCCAAATGGTATTGGAAAGAGTACATTGCTCGAAGCGCTTTCTTCTGGCGACCCTGAACGAGCGGTGATTACCGAAGGTATGAAGGTGGGATACTATCGCCAAGATTTTTCTACACTTGATTTTGATCGTACTGCTACGGAGGCTTTGGAAGAAGTCATGGATCAGAAGAGTCGTGAGTTGGTATTCAAGACCGCCTCTCGCTTTTTGTTGCCAGCAGATTTGATGGGGAACAGAGTAGGAAGTCTTTCGGAAGGACAGAAGGCGCTCCTTATGTTCGCGCGATTGTTTCTTCAGAAGCCGGACCTGCTTATTTTAGATGAACCAACTAATCATATTAACTTCCGTCACATTCCGGTTATTGCCAAAGCACTCGATGAATACAAAGGGGCAATGATTTTGGTGACGCACGTGCCAGAATTTATGGCTGATATACGAATTGATGAGGTCTTGGATCTTGAATCCCTTATCTAGTTTGTAGGGTTGACAAAATCAACAAAAAGGTGTATAATGGAAAGGTTTCTTAAAAACCTTGTATTTCGTCTGTCAGAGCAAAAAGGGCTTTACTTGAGCTTTTTTTGCTCCGACAAACGGACGCGTGTTTACAATCATCAACTCTGGGATACAGGGGCTTTTGTGATGCAAACCACTTCGCTTACACCGACGACCTCCCTGCCTATCCTCAACAAGGACGGCTCGGGAATCTCCGTCACCTCCCTCGGATTTTCGGGGAAGGGCTACCTCCACGCTCTTCGGGAAAAGGGCGTCAAGCTCACCGAATGGGCTATCGACGTTTTGGAGAGCGAAGAATTCGATCAACAGCGGAAACCATGGCATACCTGGAATCTGAAGGTCATCTTCGCTCGCCAGTTCGAAGAGCGTCAGCGCACGGATCTGGTGATCAATACCTTCGCCAGGGCCTCGGGTCATGCCTTCCTCAATGTGGAGGCGGCCGTGCTGTTCCGGCTCCGGTTCTCCGACGCCGAGCTCCATGCTCTGGGTCTGGATGACTGGGTGCTTCTCATGCACATCCCGATCCCTACGGGTAACCCGAGGACGGACGCGGTGTGCAATCAGTTCATGCTCAATCCCGCTGATCACGACCATGAACTCGACGCCCGGGTGATCACGCCGAGCATTCGAATCTGGTCCGCAACAACTGCTCTGGTCTACCAGGAGCCTGAGGATGCACCCTCCTAACAAGAAGGGGCTTCCTTTCTACCAACTACCGCTCTGGGCATCTACGATGTCCCGAGCGGTTTTTTCTTCTTTTTCGTCTCTTGGTTGACAAAAGGGCAAAAAGAGTATAGTATAGAAACCCTCCTTGGAGCGGTTTTTTCAGGATTTTAAGCTGTTTTTACAAAGCGGAAAGGTTTTTTACGAAATGACTTTTCCGCTCTGATAAAAGCAAGAAATGACAGAGCAGGCTCGTTTACAACTGAAAATGAAGAGAAGGACTGAGGGTATGATTTCTACGCTTTTGGGAAAAGCGACCAAAGAACCTATCGAACTCGAACCGGTCCGTTCGCGGGACGAGTCGGGCGAGGAGCTTGTGTGCTCCTTGAAAAAAAGCGGGTTTCTGGTTACACCAAAAGCCAGGCAGATACTGGAATCGCCACTTCTGTGGCCGGTCCAGGTGAGGGGTCAGAGGTTTCATCCGGTGATTATTCCGGATAAGGTCTTGGGGGTGAAAAACAACACCATCGAAAGCGCCCGCAGGAAAGCTCGTGAACTCAATCTGATCGATCCGACTATCGAACTGGCTCCTCTGTTGCGTTTCGCAATCGACCGGGGCTGGATGAAGCAGCGGAAGCTTCATAGGATCGTCGTGCCGCACGCTCACATCGTGGGAAACCGTGATGCACAAGGTGGAGCTCAACGGCTTCACTTAGGGATTCATTCGTATGATCGCGGTGATCATCTGGCGGCTTTTGCTGATTATCCTGGTTTCGACTGGGGGAAAGGTATGGGCTGGGTTTTTTTGAAGCCCGATAACGAAATGCGCCAAGCCGCCTAAAGAGCGGTCCCAAAGAAGAAATTCTTCACAAAGAAAGAAAATGATGCCACTGGCCTCGGACGACAACGATCGTTCCGAGGCTTTTTTATTATTCTTCAAGAAAGATTTTCCATGCCAGGAATCCTGATGTAAGGAATCCAATGATAAGTAGCGGAAGAGACCACAGAGGGAACTGAAACAAAGAAACAACAAGA
Organism: Patescibacteria group bacterium; assembly: GCA_038062975.1. GTDB lineage: Bacteria > Patescibacteriota > Minisyncoccia > Moranbacterales > UBA1568 > UBA1568. Next base: position 7,543 of record JBBTWC010000011.1, read on the forward strand.
ATGCTTATAGCCCAAAGAATACCTATCCACAGAAGCGGATTCTTTTGTAAGTTTTGTTTCGGGAAATGAAGTGCGAGTGTGCGTCCGAGGAGAGCCAGGAGAAATGAAAGAACGAGAAGAAGGGCAAAGAAATTAGAGAGACTGAGGCGTTCACTGACAAACCCTGGAAGCAGTGTCTCGATGGTAAAGAAGCTTGCGAAAAGGATGTAGCCTAAGAGAAGGAATTCTGCCAGGAGCGCATACAAAACAATGAGAACTCCGTTGTCCTTGTGCTTCTGTATGTACGGTTGGAAAAAGCGAGAGAGAAATTGCATAGGGGTTTTTATTGCGAAGCGCCGAAACGGATCAAGATACGTTCTTTTATTTTAGAACCGAAGAGGAGGATATTTTTTACACTTTTTTCTGTTTCAAAAGAAACGGTAGCATTTTGAATATCGATATCGGTATCACCGCCTCCTAAGGTTACTTCAAAGTCATTTCCGTAACCAGGAACGAGTGTGTCGAGTGGGCTCACGCAAGAAAGAGATCGCCCGAAGCCAGTTTCCATGGTACAAGAAATACTTTCCCTACTCCTGTTTTCTGATACTCGGATAGGCATTTGTTGTTTCGCAAGAAAATCGCGATAGCCTGGATCAGTAATGGCTCGCTTGAAACCATTTTCGATGATGTAGGTGGTTTCTGTATCTTCATCAAAAAAGAGTGTGCCGTCGGGATGAGGAACTCCGAGAAGGAAGAGTTTTCCTCTGGTATAAATACCGATCTCTTCGGCGCTTCCAGGGAGGACATCTTCAAAGCGGTATCCAGAAGAAAGAAATGTTTCCGCACTGACGACTGGTCGGGTTTCTGTTTCACTTGTGATGAGAAATACCCCATCCGCATAGGCCACGAGTGATCCAATGCGAAATCCAATCCAGTTTGGAGAAAGAGGGTACTTGGTGAGAAGTGTTTCGGTTTCTGCTACTGCCTGATCGGCCTTGTAGCGGGTCAGATAGGCTTGTTCACTAACAAATGGGTAGAGAGTGTTCTCTCTTAACGCGTAGTATGTACCATCCACGACGTAGAGGGTTTCTGTTGGGAACTCTGTAATAGGGTCTCCAATAGTGAGCCAGAAGTCGCGATAGGATCTGCGAAGCGAAAAATGAAGAGTTTCTGGTTGTTCGGAGTCTCTTTCGAGGTTTATTTGACTGCGGACTTGTGAAAAATCCGAGGCGCTACTGGCATAGGCAATGAGGGTGCCATCGGCTTCTATCTTTCCATTCTTGCGATCCGTAGCGTTTGGAGCATGAGGATCAAGAAGGGTATTTTTGCTTGCCCCCGGATTGCGGAAATCAAAGGAAAACGGAAGAGTTGGAAAAAAGGCTTTCAGTGCGAGTGTAGAAACAAAGAGAGCGACTCCAACGTAGAGAATGATGCGCAAAAGAAGATAGTTTCTTTGTTGCTCTTTTGGAATAATGACGACAGGTGAAAGAAACATAGAGAAAATTAATAAAGCTGGAAAAGAATATTTCTTGTTTCGAGAATTTGTTTTTCTGGTAGACGAAATGGCGTATTGTTTCCGAGAGAGAGGTTTTCGTACTGATTTGTGGAGAATACGACATTTTGGCGAAATATCATACGATCACCAAAGACTTTGCTGTAGCGATCGATATTTTCTTCTGGTACCAAAAGATAAATACCGCTGAATCGAGATTGATCGATTTTAGCCAAATCTTCTGGATTAAAGAAGTATACGGTGTTTTTATGAAAGAGGAAGTTGCCTGGTCCAGTGAGCATAGCAAAACCATTTCCGGTGGCAAAACGATCCACTAAGACCAGGTCGGTGTCCTGAAAGGCATTGGTAAAGTTCTCTGTTTGCTTGAGAAGTGTTTTGTTCTCACTGTAGAGTATGCCAGACGTAAAGGCAGGGAGTTGAAAGAAGAGGACTCCAAGCCACAAGACAAGAGCTAGAAGAAAACGTTTTCCGTTGGGAGCTTTGAGCGGAAACTCTTTTGTTGTATCCGTAAGAAATCCGAGACAGATGATAGCGGAAAAAAGAAGCGCTGGGAAAATGGAGAAATAGTAGCGTCGGAGCATCCAAGGGTGATCGAGGGTGATGTTGGGTGAAAAAAGATAGATGAGTGTTGGGAGGGCTAAAAGAACAGGAAGGAGGAGAAAAAAACGTTTTTCTTTGAGACACAAAAGAATACCAAACAAACCAAGAATAAAAAGTGGCAGAAGACCGTAGAGAAGAAAAATTGATCCAAGAGAAATATGGCTTCCAAAGAAACCGACTCCCGAGGTTTGTGAAACAACATCACTTCCAAATCCGTGCACGAATTTAAAAGCCGCTTTCCCGATCATTTTGTAGTAGGGGAGATTGAGAAAGAAGTCGCGAAGAAAGACAAAGAGAAGGACGAGTCCTGGGAGGAGAAGGCTTTTTAGGGGATAGGTTTTAAAGAGTGACCAGGTTTTTTTACTGAAAAGAAGTATGCCAAAGGCGACGAGAAAAAGAACAAAACCTTCGATTCGGGTAAAGGCTAAAAGGGCACCAGAGAAAATGATGGCAGAGTAGTGTAGGAATTTCCCTTCACGGAGAAAAATGGAGAGGGAGAGAGCAAGAAAGACAAAAAGGAATACAGCGAGATTTTCTGTAAGGGTGAATTTCGTAAACCAAATAGGGAGAAAGGAGAAGAGAGCGAGGGTAAATCCCATGGAGGAAAGTCGCCAATCCGTATATTGACGAAGGAGCGTGTAAAAGAAAAAGAGAAACAGAAAAAGAAGGAGGCTGTTCGCTATCACGTATCCGAGAATTCCAAAGACAGAAAGAAAGCTCCCAAGCCACGCAGTATAGGCAAGTGGGAATTGAGTAATTAAATAGCCTTCTTTTGTATAGGCAAAGCCTGGAAAGTTGAGCGCTGTACCGGGGCCGTATATCTCAAAAAAGCTTTGACTGGCAAGGGTGGAAAATGCCAGTTCTCCATTTTCTGCGAGTCGGTAGGCAGCTTCGGCGATAGATCCTTGGTCACGGCCAGAGAAGACTGAGGGAGTAATGAAGAAGCTTATAAGGAGAGCCACTAAGAGTGAGACCGCGAAGACTATCCGTGTATCAAGAGAAGAACGAGAGAGTAGTTTCCATGCAAGAAGAACGCTTATGGAAAAGCTTGCTGCCATAGCGATAGCTATGAGTGGAAAGAGGAAGAGACTGCCGAGGGCGAGTGAAAGCGCAAGCCATCCGAAAACGACAAAAGAAAGTCCAAAGAGGACCAGAAGCGAGTCTGTTTTTTCGAAAACGGGAAATAGTTTCATTATGCTTCATTATAGCAAAGGAAAGGTTTTTTTCAATGAGATTTTTGAAGGAAAAGCCGTTTGCCAAGGCTTTAGATACGGTCTAGAATAAAGGAAAACAAAGCTTCATTACTGACTTTCTTCTATGAATCAGTCTTTTCTTTTGTGGTACTACACGGCGGGTGTAAAAAGTGCCGTTGGTATCGCTGTGACTTTTTTGCGCTTTACGCTCCGTAAGTGGAATACCCTTGGACTTTTGGCGACTCTTTTCTCTCCTTGGAAACGAGACATTTCTCCTAAAAATTGGCTTGGATTCAATCCGGTCAAGATGATTGGGCTCGGATTTAACAATTTCCTTTCTCGCTTCCTAGGGATGATTGTTCGTTCGTTTGTCATAGCTTTCGGTCTTTTTATTTTTGTATTTGTTTTCATACTGGCCTGCCTTATCCTCCTTTCGTATTTGACGGCTCCTTTTCTTTTGGTGATAGGTATTGCGCTTACTTTGTTTGTTTCTCCAGGGTTTGGAGTGTTTGTGGTGTTACTGAGCATCCTTGGTTTTGGGGCTGGGATGCTTGCGTATACAGGGAGACAGAAACCTGAACCGTACCTGGAACTTCCACTTCTTCAAAATGAACCGTGGTTTCCGCGTGTTCTTGCTCGACTCGGTTTAGAGAAGAAGAATATAAGTGAAGAGCTTCTTTCGTCCCAAGGAGCATTTTTGCAGTATCTTGGAACGCTCGGTATCGAACCAAAGACTTTTGAGCGAGCTACTTTGATCGAACGTTTTGCTTTTGAGAAACGAGCGAAGCAGAAACAATTTTGGCTGTGGGAAAACCTGGTAAAGAAACCAATTATCGGAAGAGGATGGAAATACGCGTACACGCCTCATTTGGATCGCTACTCTGTCGATCTTTCCTTGGGGGATTCTTCAGAGTATCGAAACCTTGATTTAGTAGGTCGCGCCGAGGAGTTGAAAGTAGCAACCGTTATTTTGGAGCGTCCAACTCAGAACAGTATTGTTTTGGTTGGAGAGCCTGGCATTGGGAAGCAAACCTTTATTCACTATCTGGCTCGACTGATCCGAGAGAACGCTTTTTCTGGAACGTTTTATGATGACGCTCGCGTTTTGGTGTTTGATATGGGGATGGCAGTCAGTGACGCGACCAACCAGAGCGAGGATATCGATGGCTACATGCGACTCTTGTTCCATGAGGCTATGTATGCAGGAAACGTGATCTTGGTTATTCAGAATATGGATCGTTTTTTGGGGAATGATCCATCGGCGCATAACTTTGCTCCGCTCATGAGCGAGTATCTCCAGTCACCAACTTTCCGAGTTATCGCAACGGCTTCTGCGGAAAACTATCATTTGCTTGCCAAGCACGATGAGCAGGCACTGAAGTTTTTTGAACCAATCTATGTCCGCGAGACAACGGAAGATGAAACGCTTCTCATTCTCCTTCAGAATTTTGAAGAGCTTGAAAAGAATCAGGTAGTTTTCTCTATGCAGGCGCTGGAAAGTATTATTTCTGGTTCGGCAAAATATAATTGGTCAAATCCTTTCCCAGAACGATCGTTGGACTTGGCTCAGGAGGTACTCACGTATTGGCGGACCTCCGGAACCGGGCTTATTTCTCCAGAAACGGTGAATGCTTTCATTACGCTCAAAACTGGCGTCCCAGTGGGCGCCCTGGGAGAAGGAGAAAAGGAAAAACTCCTCCAACTAGAAGAGCTTTTGCATAGACGCGTCATTGGTCAAGATGAGGCGATTACGCAGGTAGCAGAAGCTATGCGGAAGGCTCGGGCAGGCTTTGGAGATGAGAAGCGTCCACTAGGAAGCTTTATTTTCCTTGGGCCAACCGGTGTCGGAAAGACGGAAACCGTGAAGGCTTTTGCCGAGAGTTACTTTGGAAGTGAGGAGAGTATGATTCGTCTGGATATGAGTGAATTTCAAACTCCCGAAGCCGTAGATCGATTGATTGGTTCTCGGGAAATGAATATGCAGGGGCAACTGACAAATATTGCTCGTGAGAAACCGTTTTCTATTCTTTTGCTTGATGAAGTAGAAAAAGGATACCCGAAAGCACTTGATCTTTTCTTGCAGATTCTGGATGAAGGATTTGTGACGGATGGCTTTGGCGAGAAGGTGAGCTTTCGAAACATGATTATTATCGCGACGTCCAATGCGGGCGCTTCACTGATCAAGTCTTTGGTGGAGCAAGGAGCTCCGCTCGAAACGATTCGCAAGAGTGTATTGGATCATATCGTGGAGAATAATATTTTCCGCCTAGAATTCCTCAATCGTTTTGATGGTCTTATTTTCTTTGAACCGCTCAAGTCAAATGAGCTACTGGAGGTGGTAAATCTAAAACTCCAGTCTTTTGCTGACCGCCTGAAGAAAGAAAAAAATATTTCTATTTCGTTCACTCCTGATGTTGCTGTGAAAATCGTCGAGAAAGGCTACCAGCCAGAATTTGGTGCTCGTTCGATTAATCGTTACATGGACGACACTATAGAGGATGTCGTAGTGAAAAAAATTATTTCTGGAGAAGCTGTTTCAGGAACGGTGCTTTCTTTTTCTGCTGATGATCTTGTATAGCTTATGAAGATTTTGGTTATTGCTCCAACTCCTTTTTTCTCTGATCGCGGTACGCATATCCGTATTCTTGAGGAAGCGCTCGCTTTGGAGAAACGAGGGCATACTGTAACGATTGTTACCTATCATATCGGGTCTGATCTACCAGAGTCGCTTCATTCAAATATTGATGTGCGGCGTATTTTACGACTCCTCTTTTGGTACAAAAAATTAGAAGCTGGTCCTGACTGGCAGAAAATTATTCTTGATCTCATGTTGGTGCGAAAAGCATTCTTTTTGGCGCGGACGACTCGGCCAGATATTATTCATGGTCATCTCCATGAAGGAGTGCTTATTGGCTTCATTGTTCAATCAGTCCTTTTTTGGCGCAAGATGAAATTGGTTGGAGATTTTCATGGAAGCCTGACCAAAGAAATGCTTTCGCATGATTATCTCAAAATGAGTCTTTTGCAACGCGTATTCCAGTGGGTAGAGAGATGGATTGATAACCTGGGTGATGCAGCGGTAGCGAGCTCGTGGGACAATGCCGAAGAAATCAATCGGATGCGAAAGAAAAACCGAGTAACCCCGCTTCTTGATGGTACTCGACTCTCTATGTTTGAGGGTATTGCTCCGAAAAGTACATTGAGAGAAGAGTACGGTGTTCCGGAAAACAAGGTGATTGTAACGTATACCGGTGCGCTTATTCCCAATAAAGGTATTAAACTTCTTTTAGAGGCAGTACCTGTAGTTTGCGCAAAGTATCCGGACGTACACTTTGTGATTGCTGGATTTCCGGTCGATCAGATTACTGAGTTTTTGGAACAAGATATTTTTAAATCACACGTGACGGTTATAAGTCCGCTTTCATACTTTGAACTTCCGAAGGTGTTGAAATTAAGTGACATTGGCGTTGACCCGAAAGAAGCAACTACTCGTCAGGCGAGTGGAAAGACGTTGCAGTACATGGGCGCTGGACTTCCAGTAGCTTGTTTTGATACAGAAAATAACCGGGAATATCTTGGAGAAGGTGGAACCTACGCACGAGAAATTACGAGCGCTGGACTCGCAGAAGCAATCGGAGAGCTCGTAGGATCTCCAGAGCTTCGTGCAAAGCGAGGAAGTGTCTGTAGAGAGCGTGCAGAGGAGTTTAGTTGGGAGAAAAATGCGCTTCATGCAGAAGCATTGTATAACCATCTCTTAGAAGTGTAATCACATGAAACTTTTTCTTATCAAACTTGGGAAGGTCTGGAGCGTGATACGTCGCGATGGATTACTCCGCGGATCTTCACGTGTCTTATCTGCTTTTGGGCTTTTGTTTCGAAAGGTGGAACCAGGAGATGTCTTGTTTGTTTCAAATGGAGTAGGGGATAGTGCTCGGTACCGTACTAGTCATGTAGCAGAAGAGCTTTCTTTTCATGGGTTTAAGGCATCTGTAGCACTCCAAGATAATCCTTTTCTTCTTTCGTATGCGAAGCAGTTTTCCGTTTTTGTTTTCCATCGAGTGTTGTTTACGGAAAAAGTAGGGCGCTTCGTAGCTGAGTTAAAACGTCTTAACAAGACGATTATTTTTGAGACAGATGATCTCGTATATGACCCTGCCTTTTTGGTGCATATGGATTATTACCAAAAGATGAATGCCTTTGAAAAGAAATTGTACGAAAAAGGCCTTGGAGGAGAAATTCTCTCCGATCCTGCAGTGCAAGTCTGTACGACGACCACAGAATTTCTGGCAGAGAAGCTTCGAGAAAAAAATAAAAAAGTTTTTATTGTTTCAAATAAGCTTTCTCGTCAAGATGTCTCATGGGCAGAGACGGCGCTTACACATATAGAGGAACATTCTTCTGATACAGTGCGCGTTTCCTATCTCTCGGGCACACCAAGTCATAACAAGGATTTTGCTACGATTACCAAAGCGCTTTCAGTTTTGCTTACGCGGTACCCTCAAATGCGATTGGTGCTCGCTGGACCACTGGATACCGAGAGTAGTTTGAATCAATTTGAGTCGCAGATTGAACGCGTGCCCTTTGTTCAGCGAAAAGACTATTTCCAGATCGTGGCTTCTATGGATATTAATGTGGCACCGTTGGAAATTGGGAATCCGTTTTGTGAATCAAAATCTGAATTAAAATTCTTTGAGTCTGGTATTGTTGGCGTGCCGACCGTAGCTTCCGCCACCAAAACATTTTCGCAGGCTATCTCAGATGGGAAGGATGGTTTTGTGGCGGGCTTTACCGAAGAATGGATTGAGAAAATTGAAACACTTATCGTTGATGCGGATCGTAGGAAGCAGATGGGAGAAAATGCAAGAAAGACCGCTCTAGAAAAATACACGACCGAAAATGGAGTATCCGAAGAATATTACGAATATTTGCGATCAAAAATATAGTAGTATGGAAAAGCGATATAAGATTGTTGTCTATGTGCCTGAGTCGCACTCCGAAAAGGTGAGAGTTGCTCTGGGTGAGGCCGGAGCTGGAAAAATCGGGAAGTATACTTTCTGTACATTTACGAGTCGGGGTGTCGGAAGATTTCTAGCAGGTGAAGGCGCAAATCCTGCTATCGGTGAGGTAGGAAAATTGGAAGCAGTAGAAGAAGAGAGAATTGAAACGGTGTGTGAGGAAAGTAAATTACAAGCGGTTATCAAAGCCATGAAAGATGTACATCCGTACGAAGAAGTAGCATTTGATGTTTATCTCTTAGAAAGTTTTTAATGAGACAATGTTATGGATAAGATATTTGTTGAAAATTTGCAGGTAAATGGAAAGCATGGCGTGATGGATCACGAGCGTGAATTGGAACAAGCTTTTCTTATTGATATGGTGGCAGGGTTTGATGCAAGCATTGGCGCCGCAACGGATCAGTTGTTTGATACGATTGATTATTCCAAGATGCGCGCTATTGCTATTGAAATCGTAGAAAATAATTCCGTGTACCTTATTGAAAAGCTTGCTGTGATGATTGCTGAAAGAATCCTTGAAGAAGATGGGCGCATAGAAAGCGTTTCGGTAACCGTAAAGAAGCCAGCTGTTTTCCCATCAGGTGTCCCTGGTGTAACAATTATGCGTACGAGAGTATGAAAGGGAAAATTCTTGTCACTGATTCGCTCTTTATTTTTGATGAGCACGTAAAGATATTAGAGGGATCGGGTTATGAAGTTGAGCGACTTGATAAGCCGGATGCATCAGAGGAAGAGCTTGTCCAAGCTATACAAGGAAAGACAGGGTATATCTTGGGTGGTATTGAGAAGGTGACAGAGAAAGTTATAGACGCTGCAGATGAGCTTAAGGTTATAGTGTTTACTGGAGCAGATGCTCGAGCGTTTATTCCTGGTTTTGAAAAAGCAAAAGAAAAGGGCATTACTATCGTGAATGCTCCGGGGGCTAATAGCTATGCTGTTGCGGAGTATACATTGACGCTTATCCTCGCGATGACGCGAAATATCTTTGAGCTAGGACGAACAGGTGAAAAGAAGTTTCAGACGACCAAATCTCTAAAGGACTTAGCAGTAGGTATTGTAGGAATGGGGAATATTGGATCTTTGATGGCGGAAAACCTTCATTCTCTTGGTGTGAAAGAAATTTTATATTTTAGCAGAAGTAGGCAGCTTGAGATTGAAGCAAAAACCGGTGCAAAATTCGTAACTCTAGAAGAGTTGCTGTCGCAATGCGATATTGTAACTCTTCATGCTTCCAAAGAGGCTGGTGATGGATTTATTGGAAAAGAAGAGTTAGTAAAGATGAAAGATGGTTCACTTCTCGTGAATTGTGGGTTTACAGGGGGCGTTGATGCTGATGCCCTTTTTGAGGAGTTGCAGACAGGGAGATTGCGAGCTGCGCAAGATGATCCAATGGATAAGAGGTTTAATACTTTACCGCTTTCTACTTGGTTTCATTCAAATTCTCATACAGCGTACAATACGAACGAGGCTAACAAAAGAGCGAGTGATATGGCTACTCAGTCACTTTTGAATATATTAGAAACAGGAGAGGATCAGTATATTTTATGAATGTAGAGGAATTAAAGAAAAAGCTTGCGGATGAGGGGTTTATTCATATCTTTGAATGGGTAGATGAGCCTGGAATAGAGTATCCTTCGCATAAGCATCAGGATAAGGTGAGCATGTATATTCTTTCGGGAGGACTGACATTTCAGTTTTCTGATGGAGAGGTAGTTTTGAAAGAGGGGGATCGATTTGATGTCATCCCAGGAAAGGAGCATACAGCGGAAGTCGGTGCGGATGGTTGTCGATACTTGGTAGGAGAAATGATCGAAGGAGATTCTTAATTGAAATACTATGTCTGTAAAAATTACGTATTTTGTGCACGGGACGACCACCGACAACGAGAAAGAAATTTCTTCGGGGTGGTATGATGTCGAGCTCTCAGAACTTGGGAAAAAGCAATCACTGGAATTAAAAGATCTCACCAAAGAAAAGCAGTTTGATGCTGTCTTCTGTTCGGATCTTAAGAGAGCAGTGGAATCTGCTCGGATTACCTTTGAAGGAGTGTTTCCAATTATTATTGATCCACGGCTTCGAGAATGTAACTATGGTGAGTACAATGCTCAATCATCGAGTATTGTGGAGCCAATGCAGGAGCGAATGATTACCGAGAAGTTTCCTGAAGGCGAAAGCTATGAAGATGTGAAAGCTCGGATACAAGACTTTCTTGAGAGTGTGAAGCAAAACTATGACGGAAAGCATATTGCTATCGTGGCTCACAAGGCTCCACAGCTCGCGCTTGATGTACTCCTTTGTGGGAAATCATGGGAAGAGGCCTTCGCCGAAGACTGGCGTAAAAAGAAAGCCTGGCAACCAGGGTGGGAATATACTATCGCATAAAAACTATGACCCTTATTTCGGCAAAAAATCTTTCGAAAGTGTATGACAATGATGGAGTGAAAACTCTGGCGTTGGATGATGCGACGTTTACTATTGGAGAAGGGGAGTTTGTCGCTATTATGGGACCATCTGGATCTGGAAAGTCTACGCTTATGCAGGTATTGGGACTCTTGGAGCGACCAACCAGTGGGAAGTATTTATTGCGAGATGAAGATGTAGAGAAGCAAAATGATGATAATTTGGCTCGTATGAGAAACCGAGATATTGGATTTGTTTTTCAGTCTTTCAATCTCTTGCCCCGAACCAGTGTTTTTGAAAACGTAGAACTTCCACTTCTGTACGATGATAATCTCAAAGAAGATACAAAAAAACGTGTCACAGAAGCTCTTGTGGCGGTCAATATGGAGCATCGAGCGAAGTATCTTTCGAATCAAATCTCTGGTGGGGAAAAACAGCGTGTCGCTATTGCGCGTGCCTTGGTGAATAATCCAAAAATTATTTTTGCTGACGAACCAACCGGAAACCTTGATTCCAAATCAGGTTTGCAGATTATGCGCATCCTCCAAGATTTAAATGATAAGGGATGTACAATTATTTTGGTAACGCATGAGACCTCTACCGCAGAGCATGCCAAGAGGATCTTACGAATGTACGATGGAAAAATTGTTTCTGATGAACTCGTAGTGAATCGTCGTTTCGCGGACGGTAAAGAAACTACCCTTAAGTAATCCTTTTCGTTTCGAAAGAGAATTCTAACCCGAGCTCTGCTATGCGTCTTTCTGATCCTATCCGAGTTGCCTACAAGTCTCTCGTTGCTTCCAAGCTACGATTTTTTCTGACGGTTTTGGGTATCGTTATTGGAGTGGCTGCGGTTATTATGGTGATGGGTATTGGTGCGAGTGCTCAGGGACTTGTACTTTCTCAGATTAAAAAAGTAGGATCAGATCTTATTGGAATTTTGCCAGGCGCATCAGAAGAAGATGGTCCGCCAGCTTCTGCTTTTGGTATCGTGACGACGACACTTACCAACGATGACCTGAAGGCACTTCGTGAAAAAAATTCTGTACCACACCTCTCTTTTGTTTCTGGATATGTGAGTGGCTCAGCAACGATTGAATTTTCTGCCGAATCCTTTGGAACAAGTTTTCAGGGGGTATCTTCTGACATGGTGAAAGTCGAAAGTATCGACATAGCGGATGGACGTTTCTTTTTTCCTGAAGAAGAAACGAATCTTGCTCGAGTGATCGTACTTGGATCCAAGCGTGCCAACGAGCTTTTCCCAAATAGAGATCCCATAGGGGAGACTGTAAAACTCAAAGATATTCCGTTTAAGGTTGTAGGTGTTCTGGAAGAACGCGGAGCGGCAGCATTTTCGAGTCCAGATGAATTGGTGTATGTGCCACTCGAAACAGCCCAGAAACTCCTTCTCGGGATTAATTATCTCAATTTTGTTCGGGCGAAGGTGGATGACCCAAAGAATATTGAACGTTCTCTTTCTGATGTAGAGATACTTCTTCGTGATCGACATGATTTAGAAAGTGATGAAGAGTCTGATTTCTCGGTACGGAGTACGGCAGCTGCGTTGGATGTATTGACGAATATTACTGATATTTTAAAGTATTTTCTTATCGCAATTGCTTCTATATCACTCTTGGTTGGCGGTATTGGGATTATGAATTCAATGCTTATCGCCGTATCTCAGCGGGTGAGGGAAATCGGTCTGCGGAAAGCAGTTGGCGCGAGACCAAGTCATATTATTACTCAGTTTTTGATCGAATCTTCTTTTGTGACGCTTTTTGGAGGTATGATTGGAATCATTCTCGGAGTCGTACTTACCTTTGTGGCGAGTATTATTATTCAGGCGCTTGGGTATGAGTGGGAATTTATTGTGCCGTTTTTTTCTGTCGTGCTCGGGTTTACCGTTTCGTTGATAATCGGAATTATTTTTGGTATTTATCCTGCGCTGAAAGCAGCAAAAGTAACGGCTATGGAAGCCTTACGATACGAATAATATGAAAAATAAATGGAGAGCGCTCCAATTTGCTGTAAAGACTATCCGGTCTCATAAGTCGCGGACGTTTTTGTCGGTTCTTGGTGTTGTTATTGGAGTTTTCTCTGTGGTCGTGGTTATGTCATTGGGAAACGGAGTGCAGAATTTTGTTCGGGGGCAGGTAGAAACCTTTGGGACAGATGTGATTCAGGTAGAAATCAAAGTTCCGAACACCGGTAAAATGTCGAGTCAAAACTCGAGTTCTATTGCGCAAGGAGTTCAGATAACGACACTAAAAATAAAAGACGGTGAAGCTATCGAGAATCTTCCAAATGTTTCTGCTGTTTATGCTGGATCGATTGGGCAAGAGCGGGCAACGCATGGATCGATTGGGAAGAGTATCTTGCTGTTTGGTACCGGAGCGAATGTCCCGCTCGTTGATGCCAACGCTACCCTTGAGAGTGGGCGTTTTTATACGGAAGATGAAGATGACAGTTTAGCCCGTGTAACTGTTCTTGGTTCTGAAGCCAAAGAAACATTTTTTGGGGAGAGTGATGCCTTAGGGGAATACATCACCATGAAGGGAGAGAAGTATCGCGTGATTGGAGTACTAAAGAAACGCGGTACAGCAGGATTTTTCAATATAGATGCATTGGCCTATGTCCCTATCAAGACTCTCCAGAAGAAAATTCTTGGAGTGGATTATGTGCAGATGATCTCAGTCCGCATGGAAGATCCAAACCGGGAATCAGAAACAGTGGGAGATATTATCGCACTTATGCGCAAGCGTCACGATATTGATAATCCGGACAAAGATGACTTTGCGGTAACGTCTATCAAGGAAGCGCAGGAAACTGTGGATAGTGTCTTGGGAGCCCTAACCATCCTGCTTCTTTCTCTGACATCGATTGCGCTTATTGTAGGTGGTGTGGGTATCATGAATGTCATGTATGTTTCTGTGACCGAACGCACATCGGAGATTGGCCTTCGGAAAGCTCTGGGAGCAACCTCGGGAAGTATCCTTCAACAGTTTTTGTTTGAATCGCTTATTATCACGCTCTTAGGAGGAGTAATAGGAATTCTCCTCGGAGTGTTGGTTTCTCTAGGAGCGAGTTTTCTGTTTCAGTCATTTGGTTTTAATTTTTCGCTTACCTTTACTCCGGGATCACTTCTTTTGGGTGCAGGATTTTCCTTGGCAGTAGGACTTATCTTTGGTCTTGCTCCGGCATATCGAGCAGCGAGTCTTTCCCCGATGGAGGCTTTACGCAAAGAATAATAAAAAAGACCCTTCGTTATGAAGAGTCTTTTTTATTTTACAAGAAGCTTGTGAAAGCGTGTCTCATGCGTCTGAGCGCCGGTGTTTTCTTTACGGGCGCCAAAGTTTTTTTGTAGTCTTCTATGATACGTGAGATTCCTTCTTCCAGGGCAACTTTTGGTTCCCATCCGATCTCATTTTTTATCTTTTGGTATGAGAGACAGGAGCCGTGTTGCTCCTTCCATGGAGCAGGAATATGTTTCTTTTCAAACATGTTTTCGAAATGTGAATTGAGCGCATGAAAGATTTGATTGACGCTAATTTCGCATTCACAAGAAATATGATAAACACCAGAAACCCTTCGCTTTTCAAGAGCGAGAATAAAAGCACGAACAACGTCATCAACATAGACGAAGTCTCGAGTCTGTTCTCCGTCACCGTAGATGATCGGATTGATACCATGAATCATCTTCTCCAAGAATATAGCAATAACCCCAGCCTCTCCATGTGGATTTTGACGAGGACCATAGATATTTGAAGGACGGAGTGCTACAAAGCGAATATCATTTTTTTCTGAAAAGAAGCGCAAATAGTTTTCCGCAGAAAGTTTGGAAATACAGTACGGAATAGTGGGGACGGCCGGGTGCTCCTCAGTCGTTGGTCGGGGAGCGTCATCACCGTACATAACACCTCCGGTAGAAGCGTACACAAATGTTTTCAATCCAAGATTTTTAGCTGTTTCAATAAGGTTGATAGTCGCTTGAGTATTTACCAGCTGGTCATACTGAGGATTGTCGATAGAATGTCGGACATTGATCTGGCTTGCTAAATGCAAAATAGCTTTCGGACGGACATTTTTCAGAATCTTTTTAATAGCAGTATGATTGGTGATATCGGCAACAAAAAGCTGTGCATCAGGATGCACATTCTCTTTCTTCCCTCCATGACGGAGGCTATCAATGACGGAGACATCATACCCACGCTCTACGAGCGCTTCAACGAGGTGCGAGCCGACAAATCCGGCTCCTCCGGTTACGAGTACTTTCATACGCTTGGCCGTTAGTTACTTTGCACATTGGTTGGAAAACCTTTCTTTTGGAGAGAGATTTTTCAGCAAATATGTAAAAGGGGGTGCGTCGGGGGAGAAACGGTGTTCTCCCCCGAAGCGGTAGGCGTTAGTCGGCCAGGAGGCGCCAGGCGGTGACCACGGAGTTGATCAGATCAGACGACCACTGTTGATAGCGGTTGAAGATCTTCTCCATGGCGTCGCGTTCGCGTTCTTCCTTCTGGTTTTGGTTGTGGTGCTTGCCGACGATCAGCCGGACCCGGAGGTCAAGCATCTTCGTCAGCTTGCCGGAGAACACGATCATCCGATAGATGAAATCGATGTCCTCCATCCCGCCGATGTCGTCGCAGAAGGGATCGAACCCGAGACCGAGCATGGGTTGCCCGAAGACGTCGAGTCGCACGATCATGCCGGTGTTCCGCGGGTGCCGATAGGACCGGCCCAGCGAAATGACATTTCCTTCTTGGTAGCCTTCGAACGAAGTGCCGACCACGCCGACGTTGTCGTCAGCGAATTCAGCGAGCATTTGTTCGACGTGCTCCTTGCGGAACAGGGCTTCCACCGAGACATTGAAGACGAACTCGATGCCGGCGTCCTTCTGGGCGTTCAGCATGCGGATGTGGTGGAGCGCGCGGTTGAGCGCATTCGACCAGGTGTAGCCTTCGTTCATCTCGATGAGATCAACACAGGGATCGTTCAGCTCTTCGAGCCAGGCGCGAGTGGCGCCTTTGTCGGCCAGCCCGTTCGTCACGACGACGACACGAGACATGAAGGAGCGAAGCGCTTTGACCTGCTTCACGATGCCGCCGTTGCTGTAGCAGCGGATGACGGCGACGGTGTTGTTCAGCGTAGACATTGGTGCTCCATTCTTCACCCCATTGGGTGAGAGGATAGGGTTTGTGGGATCCGCCACATCTTGTCCCATTGGACAAGGGGCAGGTAATAAACTAACGCATTTACAAGGTACTCGTCCCTAGAAAAAAGTACGCACTAGGAACCTTGTATAATACACCTTTTTGAGTGTTTTGTCAAGAGTAAAAAGACTCTAAAACAAGGAAAAACCCCTCTAAGAGGGGCTTTTGTTATAGTTTTGATAGAATTCAAAGACTTGTTGGAGGGTCGTTGCTGGAGGAGGTGTGTCTCCTTTGTTGTCTCCGCCGGAGACGTTGAGACTAGCTGATCCATACACATACCGAGTTTCGACATTATCGGACTTCTTTTTCTTGGCTTTTTCGGGAGAGATCTCGCGACCCGTCTTTTTGTCTATATAGATAACGCGAGCCTGGGAATCTTCGCCTCCAGAAGCAAAGCCCATTTTGTTATCACTTTGTGTGTAAGAGTTAAAGGCTGTTGCGGGAAAGCGTTTTTGTACAGCGTCCATGTACTGACGGAATATAGGGGCAGCTACAAAGATACCATCCGATCCCTCATGCATTTGTTTGTTGTCGTTATTTCCCACCCAGACAGCGGTAGCGACGCTGGTTGAATAACCGACCGTCCAGGCATCACGAAAGTTTTGTGTAGTACCTGTTTTGGCTGCGACCGGAGCAGATTCTGGAAATGCAAGCGGAGTATTGGAACCAAAAGTAGCGGACCGAGCTTTGTTATCAGTAAGAATAGAGCTAATCTTTCTGGTAACTTCAGCGTCCATGACACGAGTACCTTCGCCGGGAGTAGCTGTGTAAATGTCTGTACCTCGAGTATCGATAATACGTATTACCGGATTGATTTCATGACGAATACCTTCTTGGCTGAACACGCTAAAAGCACTCGCCATTTCGATAGGTTTTACTTCGGCCCCTCCCAAAACGAGAGCGAGGCCGTAGCGCTTTGGATCCGTCAGGGTTGTGATACCCATACGTTTCGCGAGTTCAATCGTTTCCGAAACGCCAGCCAGGGCGAGCGTCTGAACAGCTGGAATATTAAGTGACATCGCAAGAGATTGACGCATGGTAAGGAGACCATGAAAACTTCCATCATAATTGTTTGGGATGTAGTCTTTCCCAGTTCCATCTGGACCAAAGTTTATCGGCATGTCGTAGATGGGAGTTTCTGGTTGAAACCCTTTCTCGAATGCTTTGGCATACGCAATTGGTTTAAACGATGATCCTGGTTGGCGGGCGATGGTTGTAATATTGACGTTGCCATCAATCGTTTTATCAAAATAGTCTTTGGAACCCACCATTGCTAGCACTTCTCCTGTTTTGGCATCCAAAGAAACGAGTGCTGCATTTTCTGCTCCGCGGGCAACGTTCTTTTGTGCACCTTCACGCACGGCTTTTTCAGCAGAGAGCTGAAGATCATAGTCTAGGCTTGTAAAGATACGGTAGCCTTTTGTCTGTAGATCTTGTTTCGAATATTTTTCTTCGAGTTTTTCGATAGCGTAAAAGACAAAATGAGGCGCGAGGATAGCGTGCTCTGGAGGGGTAATCTTTTTGAGGGTATCTGCAGTTAACGCTTGGTTGAAATCGTTTTTGGTAATGTAGTTGGAAGCGAGGAGTTTGTTGAGAATATCTCTTTGTCTGGCACGAAGTTGAGTAGTGTTCGCTCCGTACGGAGAGAGAAGTGTTGGAGCATTTGGAAGGGCAGCAATGAGTGCGCTTTCATCAAGCGTGAGATCTTTCGCGCTTTTTTTGAAAAAGGTTTGAGAAGCGGCTTCGATACCGTAGGCATTGGAACCGTACGGAACTGCATTTAAGTAAAGATCGAGAATATTGTCTTTTGAGAGATTGCGATCAATCTTTACCGCCAAGAACACTTCGCGAATTTTTCGGCTCCAGGTGCGATCACGTTCCAAGAAAAGGTTCTTCGCAAGTTGCTGAGTAATAGTAGAAGCTCCTTGCTCGATAGATCCGCGTTCCGTATTGGCTTTAAAGGCACGAATAATGGCCTTGGGATCAATACCCTGGTGAGAGTAAAAAGAAGCATCTTCGGAGACAATAGTGGCATAACGGACGGTGTCGGGAATATCATCGTGGGCTACGAGAAGACGATTCTCTTCACCATACAAACGGTAAAGTTCAAACTTTCCTGTACGATCATAGAGGATACTGGTTTGCTTGAATGGGTAGGTATCAATATGCGAGATGTCTGGTGTCAGGAATTCGTAGAAGTAATATGCGCATACGGTAGTACCGACAAGGAGACCCAAAAAAAACATCCCCAAGATATTTTTCCAGGATCCTTTTTTCTTGTGTGGGGTGGCTACTTTTTTCATACGAAGAAGAGATGACTCATTCAAAAACGAAAGACTTCTTTTGTCAACGTAAGTACATTCCTGTATGCTAGAAATATATACAGGTTTCCTTTCTCTATAATAGCAGTCAATACGTTTTTATGCGCCTGCCCGTCTTTAAGCCGCTTTATTACCTCTTGAAAGTTTGTGGTTCGCCAGTGGTCTGGGAGACTTCTGTTGGTGCTGTTGTTTTTCGTGAAGAAAATGGTGTGCGGAAGTATTTGCTTTTACACTACCCAAGCGGACACTATGATTTTGCCAAAGGACATGTAGAGGCTGGTGAAACAGAAGAAATGACCCTTCGTCGTGAGACAGAAGAAGAGACAGGTATTACTGATCTTTCTGTTTTTTCCTTTCGGGTGAGTATCAAGTATTTTTACGATGCAAAGGGGAATGAACGTGAGAAGCGTTTACGAAGTGGCCGAGGACTATGGATTTTCAAGGAAGTGCATTTTTATCCAGCTAAGACAGGGAATCAAAATGTGGTTATTTCCGAAGAGCACATCGGATCTTTGTGGCTTCCGTATGCTCAGGCTTTGGAGCGCGTGACCTTTGAAAACGCGAGGCGCGTCCTTCGTGAAACAGAGATTTTCTTAAATAAGCAGAAAAACTAGACATCTCAAGGAGGATCTTGTGGACACTCTTGATTTTAAGAGTGTTTTATTGTATAGTAGACATTCATGAAAAGAATATGCTGACCCTCAAAAATATCCGCAAAATCCAAAACGGCCACCGCGTCTTAGACAAGGTGTCTTTTTCTTTGGGCGAAGGACAGAAAGCGGCCCTCGTTGGTCAAAACGGTGTTGGAAAATCAACCATGCTTCGTATTATTGCTCGTATGGAAAGCGCAGATCGTGGAGAAATCCTCATCCCGAATCGTGCTTTAGTAGGATATCTTCCTCAGGAGTCACTCGCTGAGGGAGATGAAGTGCTTCGGGACTACCTGCGAAGAATGACAGGGCTGACTGATCTTGAGCGAGAGATGAAGCAATTAGAACCACGCTTGGAAGAAGCAGAAGCTTTGGCGCGTTTTGAAATGTTGGAGAGTGAATATCGACGTTTGGGTGGATATGATTTTGAACGACGCGCTCAAGTCATGCTCGAAGGACTTTGCTTGTCTGGTATTTCACTGGATCGTCCGGTACAAGAACTTTCTGGAGGAGAAAAGAGAAAAGCAGCTTTGCTTGGAGTGCTTCTTCGTGGAGTAGATATTCTGTTGCTCGATGAACCAACCAATAACCTCGACTTACCAGCTCTTGTGTGGCTTGAACAGTATTTGAAGCGTTCACATGCAACGATACTGGTTGCTTCGCACGATCGTCGTTTCCTGGACAATGTTGTTTCAAAAGTAGTGGAGATCGAATGGTTTTCTCGCAATACTGTTTTGTATGCTGGTGGCTGGACAGAATACGCTGAAGTCAAAGCACATAAACTGCGTCGTGAAAGAGAACTTTATCGCATTCAAGAAGAAGAGCGTGAGCGTCTAACGGATTCTAAGATGCAGAAAAAGGATTGGGCTGACCGCGTGTGGGAACAAAAGGCCCCAGATTCCGATAAGATGGCTTCTCACTTCAAAAAGGAGCGAGCCGCGAAGAAGTTTCATGCTTCTGCAAAAGCGCTTGAGAGTCGCGAGAAGAAGTTGAATATTATGGAGCGACCGCTTGAGAGAACGCCCTTGGAAATTTCTTTGGGAGAATTGAAGGATAAAGAGGCTTCTATCACAGCCAAGAAGGTAGAGTTTGGATACAAAGGTGGGTTTTCTGCTGGACCGGTATCTCTCAAGATTCCTCTTG
>JBBTWC010000012.1:0-10555 GCA_038062975.1 Patescibacteria group bacterium
GGAATTGTCGGATTACCAAACGTTGGAAAATCAACCTTGTTCAAGGCGCTCACGAGAAAAGTGGTAGATATTAATAACTATCCTTTTTGTACTATCGAACCAAATGTTGGTATCGTGGAAGTTCCTGATACTCGTCTGGAAAAACTTGCTACACTTTCTGGAAGTAAGAAAATTATTCCGGCTGTAATTGAATTTGTTGATATCGCTGGTCTCGTAAAAGGAGCAAGCGAAGGAGAAGGATTGGGGAATAAGTTTCTCGCTAATATTCGTGAAGTAGACGCTATTGTAGAAGTGGTACGCGTATTTGAAAATCCAGATATTATTCATGTTCACAATAAAGTAGAGCCTGAAGGAGATATTGAAGTTATCAATACAGAACTTATCTTGGCCGATCTTGATACGGTTACGAAGCGGAAACTCAAGACAGTAAAAGAAGCTCGTGCCGGACAAAAAGAGGCTGTGCTAGAGATGAAGCTTCTCGAGGCTTTGGAAGTTGAACTCAATGCTGGACGTTTGGCATACGAATATATTTTGGCGCTTGGAGAAGAAGAAAAGAAAATTGTGAAAGGGTTGCAGTTACTAACAGCCAAGCCATTTCTTTATGTCTATAATGTATCGGATATTGACCGAGCGCTTTCTCCGGAACTTGAATCACGTCCGCACGTGAAACTAGATATCAAGATTGAAGAAGAGCTTATTGAAATGACGAAAGAAGAAGCAGAAGAATTGGGCATTGAATCACGCATTGGAGAACTGAGTCGAGAAGCATATGCGCTCTTGGGTCTTATGACCTATTTTACAACCGGACCAGAGGAGACGCATGCCTGGACCGTAAAGCAAGGATCTACCGCACCTCAAGCAGGAGCCGCTATTCATGGAGATTTTGAAGAGAAATTTATTCGAGCGGAAGTCGTGCATTGGGAGAAATTACTTGAAGCCGGCTCTTGGAGTGGGGCTCGCGACAAAGGAACGCTTCGTCTGGAAGGTAAGGAATATATTGTCCAAGACGGTGAAGTAATCATCTTTAAAGTCTAAGAAAAAGCGCCTTGACGGCGCTTTTTTAGCGCTCTATAATTGAGAGTGCTAATAGGTAAATATCAAAGAATATGGCAAAGCAAATTGCATATAGCGAAGACGCTCGTAAAAGTATTAAAGCCGGTATTGATAAGGTTGCTGATGCGGTAAAGGTAACCCTTGGTCCGAAAGGACGTAATGTTATCCTTGGAAAAAGCTATGGTGGGCCAACGATTACCAATGACGGTGTTTCTATTGCCAAAGAAATCGAACTCAAAGATAAGTTTGAAAATCTTGGAGCCCAACTCATTCGTCAGGTAGCTGAAAAGACCAATGACATTGCCGGAGACGGAACGACAACGTCAACAGTGATTACGCAGGCACTTGTTCGTGAAGGATTGAAATTTGTTGAGACAGGTATCAATCCAGTAGGTATTCGTCGTGGCATGGAAGCTGCGAAGAATGAAGTATTGGCGCATCTTAAAAAGAATGCCAAGAAGATTAGCTCGAAACAGGAAATCGCCAATGTCGCTACCATCTCTGCAGAGTCTCGTGAGATGGGAGAAATGATTGCTGATGTTATGGATACCGTTGGGAAAGATGGGGTTGTAACAACAGAACAATCTCAAACTCTTGGGTTGTCCAAAGAAATTGTAAAGGGAATGAGTTTTGAGAAAGGGTATATTTCGCCGTATATGGTAACCAATCCAGAGCGTCAATCCGCCGAGCTTTCTGATCCAGCTATTTTGATTACAGATAAAAAGATTTCGGCTATCGCTGACATTGTTCCTGTATTAAACGAATTAGCACAGAGTGGCAAAAAAGATATCGTCATTATTGCAGAAGACGTGGATGGTGAGGCGTTGGCTACGCTTATCGTAAACAAACTCCGCGGAGTGTTAAATGTGCTCGCGATCAAGGCGCCGGACTTTGGTGAAAACCGAAAGGCGATGCTCCAAGATATCGCTTTGCTTACCGGGGCAACGGTGGTTACTGGGGATACTGGTATGAAACTGGAAACAACGACGCTTGCCATGCTTGGTTCGGCCCAGAAAGTTCTCTCGACAAAAGACGATACCACTATCGTTGGAGGCAAGGGAAAGAAAAAAGATATTGATACTCGAGTAGTTGAGATTAAAAATCTTATCGTACAGGCTGATAGTGATTACGATCGCGAGAAACTGCAAAAGAGAATGGCCAAGCTTTCGGGCGGTGTTGCCGTTATTCGTGTAGGGGCTGCCACGGAAGCAGAACTTACTTATATGAAGCACAAGATGGAAGATGCAGTAGCCGCAACCAAAGCAGCTATTGAAGAGGGGATCGTTTCGGGTGGAGGTACCGCCTTGGCCAAGGCAGGGGCAATGGTTGCTAAGAGCAAAGAGCTTTCTCAATCAGTTGATCATGAATTTAAAGCAGGATATGAGACTCTTTTGAAAGCTTTGAATGAACCGCTCCGCCAGATTGCTACGAACGCCGGAGAGCAAGACGCTGCTATTGTTTTGCATCGTGTAGTAGAGAGCAAGTCTCCGCACTTTGGGTATAATGCCAAAGACAATACGTTTGAAGAAGATATGTTGAAAGCGGGGATTATTGATCCAGTAAAAGTAACACGTACAGCACTCGAGAATGCTGTTTCTGTTGCGGCGTTGCTTCTTACTACGGAGGCAGCGGTCGTAGACGAAGAAAAAGATGAGTCAGCAGGTAATCCAATGGCCGGCATGGGTGGAATGATGTAGGGTTTCATCAGATTCAAAGAAGAGTAAAAAGAGGCCTTGTGGGCCTCTTTTTTATGATACAATAGGGGAAAAGAAAAAGTGGCAAAATAAAAATTGTATGCGTATACCCGTTGGCGAGCTTGAACATTTTTTGATTGATTCAAGCGTACTTCCCAAAGAAGATGTTGAGCGAGCAGTCGCTGAGTCCAAGAAGAGTCAAAAAGATCTTGGCGCGACGCTTTTGGATATGAAGTTGATCCAAGAAGCGGAGCTTCAGAAAACCTATGCCTATATTTTGGGTATTCCTTTTGTCGATCTTTCTCGTGAAACTATTCCGATCGAAGTGCTTCAGATTGTTCCAGAACTTATCGCCAAGAAGTATAATATTGTTTCCTTTCAGAAGAGTGGCGCTGATTTAAAGGTAGCCATGCTCAACCCAGAGGACCTTCAGACGATTGATTTTATTAAGAAAAAAACGGGACTCAAAATCATTCCGTGTTTGACCAGCCGAGAGAGTATTCAGGTTGCACTCAAGCAGTACGAGAAAAGTTTGAAGGCGGAATTCGGAGATCTGTTGACAGCGGACGTACAACCAGAAGGGAATAAAAAAGAAGAGAATCTGGAGGCAGTAGCTGCTGGACTCCCGGTGATTCGAGTGGTAGATACACTTTTGAAGCACGCTATGCTCGAAAGTGCATCAGATATTCATATTGAGCCTGATGAGAAAGAGGTGCATGTACGATACCGTATTGATGGTGTCCTTCATGATGCGATGACCCTGCCAAAAGAATCAGCTGCTGGTATTGTGGCGCGTATCAAGGTGCTTTCAAATCTAAAACTCGATGAACACCGCTTACCGCAAGACGGTCGTTTCAAGATTGAGAATGAAGATTTCAAGATCGCTTTTCGTGTCAGTATTCTTCCGATTTTCGATGGCGAAAAAATTGTTATGCGTCTCTTGGATGAATCTTCTAAGGGATTAACGCTAGAGAAGATGGGTCTTCACCCAACTGCACTAGAAACTATTCAGCGTGAAATCAACAAACCAAACGGAATGATTTTGGTAACAGGACCGACGGGATCTGGAAAGACCACGACGCTGTATACGGTCTTGGATATTTTGAACACACCAGAGGTAAACATCAGTACCGTAGAGGATCCAGTAGAGTATCGTATGCCCCGGGTAAATCAGACCCAAGTGAATCCAAAGATCGGTATGACCTTTGCGGCAGCGCTTCGTTCACTCCTTCGTCAGGATCCAGATATTTTGATGGTGGGAGAAATTCGAGATAAAGAAACATTGGAAATCGCCATGCACGCTGCAATGACGGGACATATTGTGCTCTCGACACTGCATACCAACTCTGCTGCTGCAACACTGCCTCGTATGCTCGACATGGGCGCAGAACCATTTTTGATTGCTTCGACCGTAAACGTTATTGTGGCTCAGCGTTTGGTACGCCGGCTCTGTGTAGAGTGTCGAAAAGGCTACAAACTTGATGCCAAAGAAATTGAGTCTCTTGGAAAATCATATGATATTGAGGCGATATTTAAATATCTTCAGAATGATGTTGTCGCGAAGAAGTATGTGGATAAGGCAACGGGCTGGGGTGACCTCACATTTTACAAGAACGTTGGGTGTGATCAGTGTGGTGGCGAAGGGTACCGAGGACGAAATGGAATTTACGAGGTCTTGGAAATGGACACAAGTGTACGTAAGTTGGTGACGCAGGCCGCGGAAAGTGAAGTTATTGAGAAGCAAGCGCGTGCTAATGGTATGGCGACTATGGTAGAAGATGGATTCCTAAAGTGTATTGAAGGGACGACAACAATTGAAGAAGTTATGCGAGCCACAAAAGAATAACAGAAAAAAACAGCCTCCTTGGGCTGTTTTTTTATTCTCTGAAACACTCTTACTTTTGGAACTCATTATTACGAAGCTCTCTTCGAATATGAGATTTCGCGCCAGATGTTTTTACGAAATCAAGCCAGCCTCGACTTGGCTTTTTCTTTTCTTTGGTAGTGAGAATTTCTACAACCTGTCCGTTTTTTATATGGTAATCAAGCGGAACCATTTTTCCGTCAGCCTTGGCGCCGTTGGCTCGTTGACCGACTTCACTGTGGATAGCATAGGCAAAATCAATAGGAGTGGCTTCTTCGGGAAGTTCAATGATGTCTCCTTTTGGAGTGAAGGCAAAAATGTGGTTTTTGAAAAATTCGATCTTCAGACCCTGCATAAACTCTTCGTCATCACGACCAATTTCTTTTTGCCAATCTTTGAGTTGGGTGACCCAGGAAAGTTCTTTCGGGGGTTTGTAGGGAGAGGAGATATTTTTTCGTCGGAAGAAGTTTTTCAAAGTCGGGCGTTCCTTTTCGGTATACATCCAATGGGCGGCAATACCATATTCGGCTTCGTCATCCATTTTTTCCGTACGAATCTGTACCTCAATAATTCGTCCATCCGGGCCAAAAATAGTGGTATGGAGAGACTGGTATCCATTTGGCTTTGGAAGTGAGATATAGTCCTTGATACGTCCTACCATTGGTCGGTATTCACGATGAATAATTCCGAGAGCTTCGTAGCAATCAGCTATTTCAGGAACAACGACACGGACAGCGATTAAGTCGTAGATTCGATTAATATCCATATCATGCTTTTTGAGCTTGAGATAGAGACGATAGAGTGCTTTTGTTCTTCCTTGGATATTGAGAACCTGAATACGAGAGTCTTTGAGGAGAGTGCCAAACAGAGTCACGAGACGTTCCATATACTTCTTGCCGTCGTGCAGGTAGGTCTCCTGAATCTTTTTGGTTTCTTCGTAATGCTCAGGATCAAGGTAGAGGAAACAGAGATCTTCAAGCTCGCCTTTAATTTCTCCGATACCAAGACGATTGGCGATTGGTGCGTAGATTTCCATTGTTTCTCTGGCGATGCGCACTCGTTTTTCTTCAGGAAGGTGTTCGAGGGTACGCATGTTATGGAGACGATCCGCAAGCTTGATAATAACGACACGAATATCTTGAGCCATGGACAGGAACATTTTTCGAAGATTTTCAAGATAGTATTCTTCTTTTGATCCACGAAGTTTAATTTTTCCAAGTTTCGTAATGCCATCAACCAAATGGGCTACTTCTCCTCCAAAGCGTTTTTCTATTTCGGTGAGTGTTACTTCTGTATCTTCGGGGACGTCATGTAAGAGTCCAGCAGCAATGGTTTTTTCATCCATACCAATTTCCGCGAGGATCTTGGCAACGTTGAGGGAGTGAATGATATAAGGCTCGCCAGATTTTCTTTCTTGGCCACGGTGAGCGGTATCAGCAAACTGAAAGGCTTCCATAATAAACTTCTCATCCTCTGGGGAAAGGGGATACTCGGCAGCAGAGATGATTTGTTTAATGGTGGGCGCTCCCATACGAAAAACTTTAAAAAGAGATACATATAGTATACCCCGTTAGAAACTTCGACTCAATACGCTTTTCTCTTTTCATGAGATTTCGAAGTCTATTTTTTGCCTTTCTTACGGTATTTTCCCCTCCCCTTGACAAATGCAACTAAGTTGCGTTAGTATAAATATATGAAAGATACAGAAAATATTTTTGCCATTCTCCGAGCGAAAAAGATGCGTCTCACGAAGACTCGTTTCGCTTTTGTCACCCTTCTTTCGGAATCCCCTACTCCCCTTTCTGTCTCGGATATTCTTTCGATACTACAGACAAAAGGAATAGTGGTGGACAAGACAACAGTGTATCGCGAAATTGAACGGTTTATTGCCTTAGGTATCTTGGAAGAGGTCTCTTTGGGTGATCGGAAAAAATACTATGAGTTGGCATCAGAGCATCACCATCACCTTATTTGTCTAGAGTGTAATCGAGTGGAGGATATTGATATTGATGAAAGTACTCTTGTGCAGCAGGAGATGAAGGTGAATCGTGAAAAAAAATTTCAGATCCTGAAACATTCATTGGAGTTTTTTGGGCTGTGTAATAAGTGTTGTGTATAAAATAGTAAGTTTTTTCTTATGATAACCATGTATTCGTACGTATTTTTGAGCATCGCAGCAGTCAGTGTTATTTCTCTGATTGGCGTGTTCCTTCTTTCTTTGAATGGCAATGCTTTGCAGAAGTATGTTTCTGTTTTTATCAGTCTTGCTGTCGGAGCGCTTTTGGGTGATGCGTTTATTCACTTGATCCCAGAAGCTTTAGAAAATTCTGAGAATGCCTCTGCTACGAGCATTCTTATTGTTGTTGGTATTCTCTCTTTCTTTGTTTTGGAAAAGATTCTCCACTGGCACCATCATGGCGAAGATATATCGGAGGAGCATATTCATCCAGTGGGCAAGCTCGTGCTCTTGTCTGACGTGCTTCACAATTTCATCGACGGCATTATTATTGCAGCGAGTTTTACGGTGAGTATTCCGGTTGGCATTGCAACGACGATAGCGGTTATCCTGCATGAGATCCCGCAAGAAATTGGTGATTTCGCGGTGCTTCTTCACGCGGGATATACCAAGGCGAAGGCCATTGCGTTTAATTTCTTTAGTGCTTTGTCTGCGTTTCTGGGTGCCGGAATGTTCTTCTTTTTTGATTCATTCTCAGAAGTAGTAGCGCTTGTGTTTGTTCCTATCGCTGCCGGAGGATTTGTCTATATTGCTGTGGCTGACCTTATTCCTGAATTACACAAGACGAAGCATATACAACAATCAGTCTATCAGTTCATCGCTCTTCTTTTAGGGCTTGGAGCTATGGTCGGGTTGATCTTTCTTGAGTAGACGTACGGAGAAAATAAAAAAACTCTCCGAAAACTTCCGGAGAGTTTTTTTATTTTCTCTGCTACTTCTTACAATCTTTCAAAGAAGTATCATAATTTCTCGATCGAGAAATTATGATACTATTTTTTTTGTTCTTTGGGGGCAAGTTTGTGAGGATTGTGATTAGGGCAGGTTTTATCGCTACATCTTTCTGGAATCGTCTTTGTTCCTTCCATCATAAGGGCTCCGCAAGGCTGATTATCCTTGTCGTCACGAACGTAAGAGCAAAGACTTCCGGTTGGCTTTGACTTGATAGCATTTTTACAATCAGGGTAATTTGTACAACTATAAAAGATTCCAAATCTTCCTCGGCGCTCCGACATTTCTCCATCTTTGCACATGGGACATTTCACCCCAGTCGTCGGCTGATTGGAAGCATCTTTCTTGATGTATTTGCACTTCGGATAATTTGCACAGGCTACAAAGCGTCCAAAGCGTCCATCGCGTTCGATAAGCTTTCCGTCTTTACAGTCAGGGCACTTTTCTCCGGTTTCCTTTGGTCCTTCAAGTTCTTCACCGGTACTGGTTCTCGCTCCATCGCAATCTGGGAAGCGTGAGCAGGACATAAACTTTCCATTGCGCGCAAGTTTGAAGATCATTTTTGACTGACACTTTGGACAGAGAAATTCTTCTGGAGCATCGCCTAGGTTGGTCATCTTCTCGAGTTTGTCTTTTTTCTTGAGCTCCTTTTTGAATGGACCGTAGAAATCCGAGAGAGTCTTTTCGTAATCGAGTTTCCCAAGAGCAATTTCATCGAGTTTATCTTCCATTTCTGCGGTAAAGGTTTCGGAGACAAATTCTGAGAAATGTTCTGCGAGAAATACAGCCACCACTTCACCGGTTTCTGTAGGAATCAGCGCTTTGCCGTCTTTTGTGACATAGCCACGATCAATAATAGTTTTGATAATAGAAGCATACGTACTTGGTCGTCCAATGCCACGCTTTTCAAGTTCTTTGACGAGTCCGGCTTCTGAATAGCGGTTTGGCGGTTGGGTTTCTTTTCCTTCAGAGACAAGGTCAACGAGCGTCAAAGACATCCCTTTTTCTACCTTTGGAAGTTCAGTATCATCTTCTCGTGCAGCTGGATCAATAGTAATCCAACCTGGAAAAAGAAGACGTGAACCGTTGATGGAAAAATCAGGAAGTGTTCCCTCTTTATTGTTGGTGATAATCTTGGTACGAAGAAGCTTCGCTTCTGTCATTTGCGAAGCCAGGGTTCTGGCGCGGATGAGGGTGTAGAGTTTTTTCTCTTCTTCGGTGCTTCCGCAAAGAGCCTTCTCTGGATGAGTCGGGCGGATAGCTTCATGAGCTTCTTGCGCGTTCTTGCTCTTGGTTTTGAATTCACGAACAGAAAGATATTCTTTGCCGAATTCTTTTTCAATCACGCTTACAATATTTTCAATAGCTTCTTTTCCTAAAGATGTGCTATCGGTACGCATATACGAAATGTGTCCAGCTTCGTAGAGCTTTTGGGCAATACGCATTGCGCGACTTGGGGAAAATCCAAGACGAGAGCTTGCAGCTTGCTGAAGAGTAGAGGTTGTAAACGGCGCCTTTGGTTTTCGGGAAACCTCGGTTTCTTTAAGGTCTATAACCTGCCATGCGGAAGCTTTTCCAAGTTCAATAATTTCCTTGGCACGCTTCTCGTCTTTTGGTTCTTCGGAACAAATAAGAGACAAAGATTCTTTTTTCGGAGTAGTACAGTTGGCAGAGAGGACCCAGTAAGATTCTGGTTTGAAGGCACGAATTTCTTGCTCGCGAGTAACCAATATATAGAGTGCTGGAGACTGCACGCGTCCAGCCGAGAGGCCGTAGCGTACTTTTTTCCAAATGATTCCAGAAAGATCGTATCCAACGAGACGATCCAGTACGCGTCTTGCTTCTTGGGCGCGACGGAGGTTTGTGTCTAGGGGGCGAGGATGAGAGATAGCAGCCTTTACTGCATTTTGAGTAATTTCATAAAAGAGAACACGCTGTGGTTTTTTCAGGCCACAGGTTTCGGCAATGTGCCAGGCGATAGCTTCACCTTCGCGGTCGGGGTCAGTAGCAAGGAGAACCTCTGTACTTTTCTTGGCAAGACTTTTCAGGTTGGCAACCACTTTTTCTTTTCCAGGGGAAATTTCGTAGTGAGGAGCGAATCCATGCTCAATATCAATAGCCTTTTTGTTGCTCTTAGGAAGATCCCGAATATGACCAATAGAAGCGACCACGTGGTATTCGTGGTCGAGGTACTTTTCTATAGTTTTGGCTTTGGAAGGAGATTCAACAATGAGGAGCTTCATAGAGAGACGAACCTTGCGAGATTAGATGAGGAGAATATATTTATGAATCGATACGAATGTAGTTCATGCCACCGGTATTTCTGATAATACCCTTTATTTCCAACATGACCAAGGTGGAATTGGCGACAGCAGTTTCCAGTGTAGTCGCTTTGATGATCTTGTCAACGTGAAGCGGTTCATGGCTTAGTATTTTGAGAAGCGTTATTTCTTCCGGAGAAAGGTTTTGTGGAAGATGCTTTTCTTGAGATTTCACTTGGAATGTTGCTTCAAAGTAGGGCGTGAGTTCTTCGAGAATATCAGAAACACTTCGTACGATCTTGGCTCCGTTTTTGATGAGCTGGTTTGTTCCGGTGGAGACAGGAGAAAAGATAGATCCAGGAACCGCAAAGACTTCACGATTGTAATCAAGCGCAAGTCTAGCGGTGATAAGGCTCCCGCTTTGCTCTGCCGCCTCTATAACAACGGTACCCAGAGTCATTCCGGCAATAATACGATTACGCTGTGGGAAACTCCATTTTGTTGGGGGAGTTTCCATTGGATATTCTGACACAAGAGCTCCTTGAGAGAGGATGCGTTTTGCAAGATTCAAATGAGTTTGTGGGGCAATGGTTTTGTCATCAATGCCTCCGCCTAAAACGGCGAGAGTATCATTTCCTCCATCGAGAGCACCAATATGTGCTACCGAATCAATTCCAAAGGCAAGACCCGATACCACGATGACGCCAGCTCGCGAGAG
>JBBTWC010000012.1:10655-19908 GCA_038062975.1 Patescibacteria group bacterium
GGAGTTGCTTGCCAAATATTTTCTGCGCTTCCAAAAAAGTCGAGCGCTGATTTGAGAGCTTGATTTCCGATATGGGGAATTATTCGGAGAGCGTGAAGAAAGATTGTTTCCTCCATGAGTTTTTCTTTTTCCTCTATTATTAAGGAGAAAGAGTATTTCGTCTACAAAAAATCCGGCACCTGTGCCGGAGATTTCTTTTGTGGACCCTATCGGATTCGAACCGATGACCTCCGCATTGCAAATGCGGCGCTCTACCAACTAAGCTAAGGGCCCGTATGGAGGGGAATCGAAATGAATAATAACAGGGAAAACACGGATTGTCCAGGTGGCGGTATGATGCTATAAATGCGAGTGTACCTATCTTCTTATTAAAAGTATGAAAAGCCTTCTTGTTACCGCCTATGTGAGTCCGGATCTGGATGGGGTTGCTGGAGCGATGGCCTATGCAGAATTTCTCAACAAAACTGGTATACCGGCCAGAGTTGCTTTTTTTGGTGAGCTTCACGAAGAAGCTCGGTATGTCTTGGATCGTTTCGGTATTGCATATCCTGAGAGTATTTCTGATACGAATGCATTTGAACAGGTTATTTTAGTTGACGCGAGTGATTTAAATGGTCTTGAAGGAAAAGTTCCACCCGAGAAAGTTATCGAGATTTATGATCATCGAAAGATTCATGAAGCAGATAAATTTCCTAATGCTAAAGCGCAGATTGAGCTTGTAGGAGCAGCTGCTACACTGATTGCAGAAAAGTTTATTTCGCAGGGTATTGAGATCTCAAAAGAATCTGCCATCCTGGTGTGTGGCGCTATCCTTTCCAATACGCTTAACTTTCAGGCTGGTGTGACGACAGAGCGTGATCATATGGCGTATGCTTGGCTCAATGAACGAGCAGGATTGCCAGAAGATTTCTGGAAAGATCTTTTTGAAGCGAAATCTGACTTGTCAGATGAAAAGCTTCGAGAAAGAATTGTGGGGGATTTTGCACACTTTACGCTTGGAGGAAAGCATATTGGTATTGCGCAGATTGAAATGATTGGAGCGGGGGAGCTTGTAGAGAAACGCGAAGAAGAAATTCTTTCTGTGTTGAGAGATATGGTAGAGGAAATGAGTTTGGATTTTGTTTTCCAAAGCACCCTAGAACTTGATGGTGCCAAGAACTACTTTGTTACAGAGCAAGATGAGACCAAAGTGCTTCTTAGAGAGATTCTTGCTGTGGAGTTTCAAGGTAGTATTGCAGAGCGATCTGGGCTCATTATGCGCAAACAAATCGTACCGCTTCTCAAGGATGCTCTAGAGCGCTCTTGACAAGGATATAAAAATATGTTATTTATCTAAAGCCATACAAGTGGCTTTTTTAGTACCTCGCTGACCGTCTTTTCGGTCGAAACAACGAAAGAGAGAAGTTCTCACATGCGCACCAAGAGCCTCATCCGCCGCCTGAACCACGAGCTGAAGGGGGTTACCGATGAACAGCTGGCCCTCGCGGAACCCCGCGGTGACGTGAGCTCCCTCGGTCAATGCTTGCCGCTCGGCGAGCTGCCGGTCGAACTCCGCAACCTGCACTACCTCATCCAGTCCCGGAGCCAGCGCTCGGCCGAAATCACGGCCAAGCTCATCCTGTGCTCCGTTAAGGACGAGCTCGCGCTCTTCCAGGAGCAGAAGAAGATCAACAAGGAGATTCGCCTCCTGGGGGAGATGTTCTCCATCGATCTGGCGGACACCTTCCCGAAGGAGCAGGACGGTCAGCAGTTCGGCAGCCTGGCTGTTGGTCCCGGCTGGCAGGTCTACGGCATCCCGCAGGGCATGGTCGGGTTCTCCTTCGAGGACTTTGGTCTCCCGTCGGGGATGATGGCCGCCATCCTCGGCCGTCGGGGTGGTCGGTTCGACGATGAGCCGCACGCCACCCACTAAGGTCCGGAACCACGGATCGTAAATAAGAAAAATCAGAACCCCTCGGTCGGCAATGCTGACTGAGGGGTGATTTTTTTATATAGAAAAAGTGATAGTATTGTTGTATGAAAACACGTTTTAAAATTGCAGTCGTCAATCTTCAATCGGGCATTGGAACAACAAAGGGGTATTGGGAATATTTTGTTTCAGCGTGGAAATATTTGTTGCCAGGGAAAGATGATTTTATTCTTCTAGCTGCAGAAACACTCAAGCGCGAACAAGTAGATATCGCACTTCTCACAGAAGTGAACGAGATTTCTTTTCGTTCTGGAAAAAGCTCGCAGATCAAGGTATTGGAAAATGCGCTCGTACCAATGGAAAGTGCTTTTTTCCCAACGATCCGATCTGGCAATCATATCCATGAAGGGAATGCTGTCTTGTCTCGATATCCAATAGAAAAAAGTGTAGCGCATGCTTTACCTCGATTTACCATCCCGCGTTTTTTGGGTGAAACGAAAATCCGTATCGGAGAACAGAAGGTGAACGTGTTCGTTGCGCATCTCAGTGTTACAGCATCCAGGCGTAAGCGTCAGCTGGAAGCAGTTGGGGCTATTCTTTCCAAAAAAGATGGACCCATTATCTTAGGAGGGGATTTTAATGAGCGCGAAGTACATGTTTTGGAAGAATTACTTCATACAGGACTGACGACTATCCTGACAGAAAAAAGTTATCCTTCTTGGAAACCAAAGCATTCGCTAGATTATCTTTTAGTAAGTGATCATTTTTCAGTACACAACTGCTATATTCCAGAATCAATACGTTTTTCTGATCATGCTCCTATTGTGGTTGATCTAGAGATTCACTAGGGAAAGGCCTTTACGTTAGACCTGTTTTGTGGTATGGTGAGAAGTCGCAAAAGCGGCACAGGTTCATCTACAATCTACCGTCATCGCCACAAGCAAAAAAGAGGCTTATCATCATGGCACACGTCGTAAATCGCGAACCCTACGTCAAGAACCTCAATCTGGTTCATCAGGGGAAGGTTCGTGATCTGTACGAGCTTCCCAAGCACTATGTCCCCGTTTTGGGGAAGAAGACGAAGCGCCCGGTTTTCTACCTCATGGTGGCTACGGACGCTGTCAGCACGCACAACGTCGTCCATCTGAGCTCTATCCCCGACAAGGGACAGATCCTCACCGCGATGCAAATCGCGTGGATGCTCGGGCCACTTCAGCACATCCCGAACCATATCGCGGCCTTCGGCCTCGAGATCTACAAGTATCTCCCGGGTGAGCGTGCGGACTATCCGCCCGATCTGCACCTGAGGTCTATCGTCGTGTACGTGGGCGAGGTCGTTCCGATCGAGTTCATTTTCCGAGCTCGGATGGCCGGCAGTCTCTGGACCAAGTTCTACAAAGAGGGGATTCCCAATCCCTACGAACTCGACCTTCCTACGGGTCTCCGGCTGATGAGCCCTTTCTTGGAGCCCATCTTCACGCCGACGGACAAGTCGGACACCGACGACGAGCGACCCTCGGACGACGTGGAGGCCGAATTTTCGGAAGAGACGGCGTTTGCGCGTCGCATCTACCAGATCGGCCGGACCTACGCTCTCACGCGGGAAATCGACATCATCGACTTCAAGTGCGAAGTCGGGAGTGTGAATATCCACCAGGACTCGCCCTGCCTGATGGATGAATGGCTGACGCCGGATTGTTGCCGGTTTGTCGACGCTAAAGGTGTCGTCGTCGGCCAGGAACCAAAGTGGAAGGACAAGCAGATTGTCCGTGATGAAGCGGAACGAGTGTGGGGTAATGGGCCGAAAGTCCCGCTCACCCTCAACCCCTTCGTCATCGACAAGACGCGTGAAGCCTATCACGAGGTGATGGAACAACTCTTCGGGATGACGTTGTTTGAATTCCAGGAGATGTATCTCCAGTGTCGGGATCAACCGATCAGCTTCGCCCGCGGAGCGTAACTCCCAAGAAGAGGGGAACAAAAAAGGTATAAAAATAAGAACACTGCCCGGGACGCCAATGTGCGTACCCGGGTTGATTTTTTTTCTGGGGAGAGTATAGTAGCAAGTCAACGTCATACGTGACGTTGCGAGTTCTTCGTTATAATTTTGTTTTACACCAGAAAGCGGGAGCTTACAGAATGGATACGGAAGCAATTCATGTGGCAGCTGAGAAGCTGCTGAAAGACGCCGGTGTGGTTATTACCGGCAGCCATTTCGTCTACACCTCTGGCAGGCACGGGCCTGACTATGTCAATAAGGATGCGCTCTACGCGAATCCGGGCGCCCTCGACAATATCTGTGGACTGATGGCGGATTACTTGGCTCGTCACGGAGTCACCGTCGTCGTCGGTCCGGCAGTCGGCGGGGTCAATCTCTCTCAGGGGACGGCTCGCCATCTCAATGAGCATCCGCTCCGTGTTCGCATGCCCAAGGTGTCGGCCGCCTATGCCGAGCGTGATGAAGAAGTGATCGCCAAGTACGGTGATGGCAATCTCATCATCGTCGGCATGCACGGTATCCGTCTTCCCGAAGGAGCTTCGCTCGTCGTGAAGAAGGACGGCTTCGTCCTGAAGCGGGGCTACGACAAGCTCGTCTCAGGCGGTAAGAAGGTGATCGTCGTCGAAGACATCCTGACGACGGGGGGCTCTGCTGCTCGTACGGTCCAAGCGGTCCAAGCGGCAGGAGGCGAAGTGATCGGAGTGGTCGCAGTCTGCAACCGCGGCCAGATCACGGCCAAGCAGCTCGGCGTCCCGACGCTCTTCTCACTTACCAATCCCAAGCTCGAGTCCTGGGCCGAGGACGAGATGCCGGACTGGCTGAAGGCTCGGCCGGTTGACATCACTGTGGGCCACGGCAAGGCCTACATGGAACGACAGCGTTCCCAATAACAAGGGGTCGTACATCGACCCAAGCCTGAGGGCTGCTTCCGAACCTGGAAGCAGCCCTCCTTTTTTACTCTTGAAAAATTTTGGAGTATGTGTTAGCATTCGAAATGCTCATTTCGGTGACAGCGGGGTGATTAGCTCAGTTGGTTAGAGCGCGACACTGATAATGTCGAGGTCCCAAGTTCGAATCTTGGATCACCCACAGAATGGTATATAATAGATAGAATGACACACAGCGGGGTAGAGCAGTCTGGCAGCTCGTCTGGCTCATAACCAGAAGGTCGGTGGTTCGAATCCACCCCCCGCAACAAATAAAGAATTTACAATATATGCTTTCCTGTATATATTGGATGTTTTTATTTTCGGCCAGGTTATGCCAGGGTAGCTCAGCTGGCTAGAGCACAGCACTCATAACGCTGAGGTCGAGAGTTCGAGTCTCTCCCCTGGTACCAAGGAAAAAAGAGAAGAAAATATTGGATCGGTAGCTCAGCTGGTTAGAGCGCTGCCCTGTCACGGCAGAGGTCACGGGTTCGAGTCCCGTTCGGTCCGCATAAAGAAAGATCCGCTCCCTTAGGGGAGTGGATTTTTCTTTTGTGAATCTAAACTAGTCACCCTTGACTTTTCGCCTTCTATTCCATAGGGTTAGACCGAAAGCAGTGCCTCAAAGTAGGCTTGTTTGGTTTTTCAACAACTAGCGAGAACAAGGATTTTGGCCATGAGCAAGTATGCTGAAATGGGCGTGGACGCGACCAAGGGGAATGTCCGGAAGATCTTCGGGCAGTACGTGCAAAACGATTTCCCGGGAGCGTTCGTGAACATCGTCCGCGACCCGTCGAGGCCTGGCGAGGTGTTCACGCAACACATGGACGGCGACGGTAGCAAGTTCGTCGAGCGCCTCCTGATCTATCGGGAAACCGAAAATCCCGGTGTCATCAGAGGCGCCGTGGACGACGCTTTGTCCATGAACATGGGCGACATCGCGGCGTCGGGTTTCGTTTCCGACGCTATCGTCGTGACCGACGTACTGAACGTCAACGGCTTCAACATCCCCAAAGACATGGTGATGGAACAAGTCGGCAGTCGCTTTGGAGAGCTTTTGGATCTGTACCGGAGTTTCGGATTTCAGATCTACTTCCTCGGTGGCGAGACGGCGGACCTGCCGGATCAGGTGCAGACCGCTGTGTTCGATGTCGGCGTCAACGCTCGGGCGAACGAGTCCGACCTGATCTTTGGCAACGTGCGCCCCGGTGATTTTATCTGGGGCTTTGCCAGCGACGGTCGGGCGAACTGGGAAAGCGAGGCTAACTCGGGCATTATGTCCAACGGCCTCACGCTCGCCCGTCGTTCGACGATGTGGAACGGCTATACCGAGCAGTACCCGGATCTCATCGGTCCGGGAAAGTCCTACCTCGGATCGTTTCGTGTTGGCGAACGAGCCGATCCGTCGGACGATATGTCTGTGGATCAGATGCTCATCTCGCCGACTCGGCAGTGGGCTATCCTCATCAAGGTCATCATCGACAAGTTGAAGCGTCGAGATATGTTGCCTCTCCTCCACGGAATCAGTATGAATACCGGAGGCGGGGCCACCAAGATCGCTCACGTGGGTACGGGCATCGTGTATCACAAGGTGATGCCCACTCCTCCGCGGATCTTCCAGATCGTCAAACAGGCCTCGGAAGAAGGCTGGCAGGACATGTTCACCGACCTCAACTGTGGCATCGGCATCGACATCGTCGGGCACAAGTCGATCGGCGAAGTCCTGCGTGAAGCCGAAACGGAGACGGGTATCATCCTGCACGAACTTGGCACCTGCAAGTCCTGGAAGGGGCAGGGGAATCGCGTCGAACTTGAGACGCCCTACGGCACCTTCCGCTACTAGAAAAGAACGAATGTTGGACCTGCTGGTCTGTCTGGGAACATCCCGGGCAGGCCAGCTTTTTTTATTTGCTATGATAGAAGGAGAGATTGTGATTTATAGTATATGCTCCAAAAAACGGTTACCGTAGACGATACTTTTCAAACAGGATACAAGTATCATTTGTCTGAACCAATAGGAAAGAATTTTGACCCGGTATTTAAACCGGATTTGACGCCGAAGCAAATGTTGGCACTTGGCGTGTTTGGAGGAAAATATTTAAATGATTGCCAAAAAGAATTTCCGAGCGATTGGTTTACCAAAGCTAAGTTGAGTCCAAAGGAACATGATAAAAATTTGAATTACTTTGGTATTGATGCGAGTCAGCCTCTGTCTGTGTGGCAAAAGAAAGGCTGGATATACAAAGATGATCCACGAGGATGGTTTCAGTGGTACGCGCGGTACTATATGGGACGCAGGATTCCTACAGAAGATGCACGGCAAATCAAGCGCTGGAAAGCAATTCAACGTCATATAGCGCAGGTAGTAAAGAATTGTCGGAAGGGCGATATTGGATGTCGACCTAAGCAACGCCAAGCATTGTTGCACTGGGCGTATGATGCTCGTAAATTTTAGCCTTGTGGTAGGATAGAAAAAAGAATAAAGAAAAGTATATGCGTTTTGAAATACCAAAATTTGGAGGAGGAGAGAAGAAACCGGATGAACCAGAATTTACCCGTCGTCAGGCGCTCCGAATTGGAGTGGGGGCAGCGGCCGCTGGAGTAACGGCGGGCGTTCTTTTGGAGAAAGGATTGCCTGATGATACTGAGACAGAAAAAGTACTGACGAAAGAGAAGGAAGCTGGGTATGAAGAATCAGAACTTTTTGAAAGACAGATTTCGGGGTACAAAGTGTTGTACGGTAAGTTGGAACGTGATGAAATTTTGTTTGTAGATGAAGAAGGAGTGCCTATCGGGAAACCGGTACAGATAAAACCTCTTGATGGTATCAAGCCAGGAAAAATTGATGACGAAGGAATTCTGGAAGGAGAATTTAATCAAGAGTGGCTTGATCGTGAGCGCGAACAGGTATGCGCCAAAGAGAACGTTCCGTGTGATATTCCTAATGCTCTTCCGCGTCAGTTGAATACTATTCCAACTATTCGGGAAGCGGTATACAAATCGCCAGGAAAGGCAGAGCTTAACCCAAAGACATTTTTGGATGTGGTGCATCACTACGGAAGAAAAAAAGTAGTGAATGGTGATGGTGAAAATCGCATTGAGTATGTGAAAAAATACGCGATGCAGAATACTGATCTTCCCGAAGAATTGAAGCAAGATATTGCTTCTCTCCTTCCTGGACTTGCTGCGCAGGAATCAAAGTTTAACAATGATGCCAGGAGTAGCGTCAATGCCATGGGAATCTTTCAGTTTATGCCTGCTACGTGGGCAGATCTTGGATACGATCCCGGAGAGATCGCTCTACTCTCGAAACAAGTGGAAGCCGTAGGAAAATATTTTACCTATACTGAAAAGCGTCTCAAAGAAAAAGCGGAGTTTGCCTTGGGAGTTGCCTTGAAAGAATATTTTGGCGGTGATGAAAAAGCGTTTGAAAAATATTTCCTGACTCCGGTGCTTCTTAATACCTATAACTCAGGCGCAGATCGCCTCGCTGGAGTGGTACGGTGGTTTACAGATCACTATCCAGACCGGGCTGCCCTGGAAGGGCTTATTGGATCGCATCAAAAGGGTTTTGGCTTGGATGCCTATGCCGCGATGGCTAAAGAAGCGAGTAAAAAGACAGATGAAGGGAATGCTGTTTCGGGGTATGGGAAAGATTCGAGTGAATATGTTTCTCGTATCTATGCTCTGGCAGAACTTTTGAAAAACGAATAATCTCTTTGGTAAAAAGAAAACCGCCCGGTAGGGGCGGTTTTTTGATGAGATCTTTTAGTACTGTGTTGGCATGCCAGCGGGCATCTTGTCTTTTATTTGATTCATCATCTCCAGGTTCTTGTTCATCATCTCGCACTGATCGGTGAACGTAATGTTTGTTGGGAGTGAGAAATCTATTGCACCAGACTCTTCGCACTTCACGTTTTGAGCGGCGTCAAAAGATGTTTCGTAATCCTTTGGCCCTGGTGTTCCAGTAGGCAAATCTTTGATGGATTCTTTGAGTTCATCAAGGCACGATTTGGACATTTTGAATCCCTGACTTTGTCCTTCGGTCCACATGTATTGTGTTTCTCCATCAAAAAGCGCGTGTGTCTTGAGAGCACCTACTGTAGACTCTGTTTTAAATTTTGTGCCATCGACAGCGACGGTTGAAGTGAAGTCAGTCTCACCGCTTTCACTGGTGTAGGTACAGAGCATCTTTTTATTGAGTCCCATAGCGTCTTTGATAGAGTCTATGGTCGTTGGAAGAGTTTCTGTTGACGGAGGAGTCATTGTTTGTGGAGATGCGGTTTCTGCTACCCCAGGAGCCTTGGCTTTTTGTTGAAAAAAGAACAAGAGACCGACTATTACCACAATGACAACACCCGCACCTATAAGAAGAGATTTTTTCATAAGAAGAGCTTAAAGATAACGCTTCTATTATAC
>JBBTWC010000013.1:0-4211 GCA_038062975.1 Patescibacteria group bacterium
TTTTCCAAAAGCGTTTTCTGAATGTCATTCATCTTATAAATATTTTCTAAGTGAGAAACTTTGTAATCTTCGTACCCAATGGTAAATGTTTCGTTAGTAGCGGTTTTGATTCCAGCGCCAAGGAGTACGCCGAAAGAAAGTACCAAAAAAAAATCTTTGAGCGTGTAATCGAATCGAAGAAAACGAGAAAAAAATTGCAGGAGTCTTTCCTTTGTCTTTTCAAACCATGAAACAAAAGCTCCTTTGAAAGCCTCTCTTTTTTCCGCTATCTTTGCTGTTAATTGCTTCATTTCCATAGGGTTTCTCCAACAGACAAAGCTACCACAAACCCTTCTCCCCTGCAACCCACAAAAAGGGTAGAAAAAAGACGGACCTTGTGGAAGGGTCCGTCGAGAGGCGTCGGCTCTTTTGCTCATTAGAACGAGCGAGGAGCACGAATGGTGATGAACTGGCCGTTGGTGTCACCATACCAGCGCGAGATCCAGGCCTCGCAGTTGTTGGTGCCGCGGCAGTGGTCGTCGTAGCCGTTATAGTCGGCGTTCAGGTTTACCCAGTAGTCGGTGCCGAGTTGGAGTCTGGCCGCACCATTGATGCGAGCCTCTACTTCAACGCGATAACTTTTCCCAGGAACTGCCTCGACGCGCGGCTCTGTCCAGCCATGCCAGACGGTGTTCGCGGCTTGTGCCATGTTGACCTGAAAGGCTCCGTCCACAAGCGTGTGGATGGTGCGTTCATCAGATCCTTCTGTCACACCGAACCACTGTTCTTTTCCCTGCTTGTTGAGGCGAGGGAAGATACGGCCGGTAAACGAATTGGCTCCGTCACGGAAGTTGACTTCCTGAGCGACGCGTTCTGCATTCGTCTCGGGATCGACTTCAATGACACGCACGGCACGGATTTCCACCGAGGCGTCGGTGTTCTTTGTGACGCACGGAACTACCGTAGCCACATTGATCCAGCCAAGCACAGCCCCGAAATTCTCCGGGGTTGTTGCGACACGAATCGTTTCCTTTTCCCAGATAGCCCCTTGAGGCACTGGAAGGCTTTGATTGGCCGCATTTGGGGCGATTTGGCACAAAGGTGCCGTTCGGGCGATTTCTTGCCCGTAGGTACCCGTCCAGCCTGCAATAGACAGGCCGAGCACTGTTAGAAAGAGTATTCGGTTGGCCATTGCATTTCCCATGGTTAGTGTCTAAAAAACCTGCTGATCTCAATGAGAACAACGATAAATTATAGCAAATTTTACCTCTTTTGTCAATAGTATATCAGAAATTTTAAGATAAGAAAAAGGCCCCTTCACGATGGAAGAGGCAGTTTGATGGGATTCTCTGGATGAGCAGAGGAAAAGACGGCGTTCCGGACTGCTTTGAGCTTTTCCCGGTAAGGAAGATTCCTGGCATTCGACCAGGCGACCATTGCAAGTTGTCCAATGGCAAAGGCATCAATCTCTCTCCGAAGCGTCTTGGTATCGTCTTTCAGATCTCGCGCATATTTCCGTAGGGAGAGTCTATCTTCCTTGGAAATTTGGGAGTGTGGAACAAATAAATCGTCACTCAGAAAGAGGTCGCCTTCTAGCTTGGGGAGTCCGTTGAACATCTGCGCTGGAGAGAGCTCTTTTCTTGTTTGAAGCTCATGGCGCATTTCGTGGGCTACCGTGCAGATGATCGCTATCTCGAAAAGCTTTTTTGCATCTGCCACTGAGAAATTACGGAGAGCCTCAGCGTACATACGTATCCATCTCGCTTCATTTATATCGTAACGGTTACTGGTCTGGAACGTTTTCTTGGTTCCGTCCCTCATATTGAGGACGGTCTCGCCTTTTTCACACGCTGTATGTCTCATGAGAAAACCGTTAGGATTCTCATTGTAAAAGCTTTCTAAAGTAGTATACTCTCCCTGGAAAACCGGTACCGTAGGATTTCTTAGAATAATAAAATCCTGGTAATGGAAGACAAGGGTTGCCGCAAAGCATTCTTGGTAAAGCCGCACAAATGTATTGCGCAGCACGCCGATCGGGGCTGTCATTGGTCGTCGCTCCTGCGCAAGTTGTTAAGGTTCGGAGTTGATATTATAGCAAAAATTATCTCTTTTGTCAATACTACAACAAGAATACAAAGGAGGCAAAAAAGAGAGAAAAAACACCCCCAAACGAACCATAGAAATGTTACACGAAATGACGACCGTCAAATGATGTTACATTTTTTTGAAGTAAAAAAGAAAAGCGCCTCACCCGGATGGATGAGGCAGTTGGAGCATTGCTCCAGGTTCGTTGGTTGAGATTATCACATCTCGTACCGCTTGAATGCGCTTTTGAAACGGTTTTGTTCTGTTGTTGACCCAAGCGCGCATAACTTGGAGTTCAATCGAGAGAGCGTCGATTTCTTGGAAAAGGGTTTCTTTGTCCCCTTCAAGCATTTTCCAGTAGCCGAGAAGTGTTTTTCGGAAGCCGAGCGCCAAGGTGTCGTACTCGACAACACGCGTTTTAGAAATGATCAGATCATCGACGCACTTGGGAAATGCGCCGTGCATCTGCTCGGCCATGATCAGGCCTCGATTCTGGATCTCGTGGCGGATCTCGTGTGCACTCGTGGAGAGGCAGTAGAGCTCAAAAAGGAGATGCGCATCTCTTACGAGATACTCCCTGTTGAGGAAGAAGTTGTAGTGGGAGTTGATGATGCTCTCGTTCACCCAGTAGAGGTGGTCAGTGACGACGATAGCTCCTTCGCTTCCATCCGTAGAGAGGATTTCAAAGATATCTTCGCAGCCGGTGACGCTCATGGTGGCGTCTTGGTCTTCGAGGTCTTCTTCGTCCCAACTCAGGATGACGTGAGCTTCTCCTCCGCAAGCGGAGTAATTCTTAAGGATCATTCTTCCGCTGTCGGATATAACGAGCTCGCTTCCAAAGCACTCGCGATACAGACAGAAGAAAAGGTTCCTCAGGGTGCCAACTGGAGTGGTCATTGTATATCCCCTGGTACGCTATATTGTTAAGGTTCGTCGGAATTATGACAATAAAGAAGCAGAAAAGTCAAGATTCAGTGGGTTTGTATCATTGACAAATGGAGTAATTTATAGTATTATGTACAGTCCTTTAACAACCCTCTTTTTGCTCAATCCGAGCCTCATATGGAAGGAAGTACTGCCCATGAAAACCGCCCTCATGCCTGAGAATCCCGTGGTCTACGTCTACAACTGCGGAGGCACTTTCGAGAAGTGCTACGGCGACGGCGCCGGGGTGAGGAACTTCTCCTTCCCCACTACTTCCCAAAATACTGCCGTCCGAGACATCATCAATCGTCTCGGCCTGGCCAATGTTGGGGAGTACTACAAACCTGAACGGGCCAAAGACAGCCTCGACATGAACGACGAAGATCGCGCCTATGTCGCCTGGCACATTCGGCGTAGTGATATTACGCGTCTCGTCGTTGTCCATGGCACCGACACCATGGTCGAAACGGCCCGCGCCATCCACGAGTCTCTGCTCGATGGTCAGCGCAACGATATGGTCGTCATCATGACCGGCGCTCTTCAGCCGGCGATGGCCAAGAATTCCGACGCCGAATTCAATCTCGGCGGCGCCATCACGGCCAGCCGGCTTCTTCAGCCGGGCGTCTACATCTCGATGCACGGCTTCACCTGGCGGTGGGACGAGTGCGAGAAGAATCCGGTGAGCGGCCACTTCCAGGCCATCGGCTAAGATCAAGGGAAACTAGAATCAATACTGGACCCACAAAAAAACTGCTCTGTGCGAACACGTTTCGCCAGGGCTTTTTTCTTTTCTACAATTTTGTAATGTCGTCTAGGACGGAGTCGAGATCGTCGAGGCTTTTAGAGCCAAGGCCATCTGCTTTGCACGAAGGATTGTCGAGTTCTTGGAGAACAGTTTCGACAGCCAGAAATGGTTTTACTCCGGAAACAATATTGTCATTGATAGCGATATTTGGTCCTTTATCGCAATACCCAAA
Organism: Patescibacteria group bacterium; assembly: GCA_038062975.1. Taxonomy (GTDB): domain Bacteria; phylum Patescibacteriota; class Minisyncoccia; order Moranbacterales; family UBA1568; genus UBA1568. Next base: position 3,966 of record JBBTWC010000013.1, read on the forward strand.
GCACTCAGATATTTTCAAAACAACCGCTTCGTCGGGCGAAAGGCCTTCTTTCAAATTTTGGTAAATGTCCTCACTCCCCTTACTCTTGCACTTGTCATTTACGCAAACTTTGATAGTCGCAATAGATTTTTTCTTCTCTTCCACTTCTCCCATATTTGTTGCTTGATATTTCCTCTTGATATGATACTGTATAACGTCGTCACTTAACAATCAAGAGGTGTCACATGACTAGGCGGAAAGACGGTT
>JBBTWC010000013.1:4311-16096 GCA_038062975.1 Patescibacteria group bacterium
AATATCATGCAAGACGCCTACGGGCACAAATGCATGACGGGCTTCCATCGCTATGGTCGCGCCCTAGGTGCGGTCATTCCGTTAGAAGGCGTACTCATGCTCGCCGGCTATGGCCATTTGGTCCCCCCGGAGATGCAAGAACGCATTCTCATCGCAGCACAACTACTCCTCGACAAACAAGACATCGAGGGACTCCGTTGAAACGGCAACGGAACCTTATAAGGGCAGGACCAAACTTCGGTCCCGCCCTTTTTCTTTACCCTAAACAAAGTGACATAATTTCTCGATCGCGGAATTATGTCACTTTTTGAAATGCATCTCTATAGTATTTTCTCTTAAAGACTCTAGCCAAGTATTAAATGCTCGATAGAATTCTCCGTTGATTTTCAAATCCTGCTCTATTGTTTCTCGTGAATCATCGGTCATAATTTCTGCGCTTTTTTCTGGAGAGAATATTTCAATTGCCTTTACGGCTATCCCTGTCGCTGATATCCCATCCCATTTTTCGATAGGAAATACTGAACAAATCTTACTATCCCAAGTAGCATCAACTACCTTCCATTCATTTTCTATTTTTACTTCGAGATAGGCATGGGTACTGTCGTTGTTATGTTCTACCGCTGTAACTTCTTTTGGAAGCTTGATACTATCCCAACGAAAAGAACAAACACGAAATCGAGCCTCATATCCTTGTGACTCCAAATATTCTTTCAAGAGTTTATTTTTTCCTGAACAGCAGTGATCGGTTTCTCCGTACGCCAATGGAATACTGTACGGAATATCTCGGATTGATTCAAAGGTTTTTACAAGCTCCTGTAAATTCATATTTTTATCATTTGATTCCTAAGAGCTTCTTAAAAGCTAGTGTCTCTTCTTCGCTTTCACGAATACGATAGAGATCACCGAGAAAGTCTCGGTGACGGAATCTTGGATCTTCGAGAAATGAGAAAAATTCATCGAGTGTCACAAGTTTGTTTTCTATTTTCTCTCCAGCATCGAGTTTGAGTTCGGCAACCTTTTCACAGTCTCTGGCGATATAGATATGATTTTCCCAGTGAATATACCCAGAGACACCAGAAATCTTCCAAAACTCCCAGTCTTTACTTTCCAATCCTGTTTCTTCTATGAGTTCTCTCTTGGCTGCTTCAAGAATGTTTTCGCCTTCTTTATCTACCATTCCTCCTGGAAGGCAGAGAAAAGATTCCTTCTTGTGAGGTTGTATCTGTTCTTGCATGCTTATCTTTCCATCTTGAATAGCAAAAACAGTAACCGCTGGCAGACGAACGACTTTTTCAAAAACAGCCGTTGTCCCATCAAACATTTCTTGATCCCAATGATAAACCTTGCAACGTACTCCTTCAAAGACAAGCTTTGCATTTTCCGGAACATTTTTCATAAACTTTCTCTTTCTCTTGATGTATCATAATTTCTCGATCGAGAAATTATGATACCTTTTTTATTTAGGATTTTGGTTGGAAGCCGATGGGGTTGGTTTGGACTTCGGCGGGTTGGACGTTTCCGAATTTGGCCTCGTATTTTTTGAGATTGTCTTGCATGGCAACAACAAGTTGCTTGAAGTGGCCAGGAGAAACAATAACACGGGAATTAAGGGTTCCAGTTGGCGGAATGATGTTCATAAAGTCGAGTACAAACTCTTCTTTTGTATGCAGTATATTCGCCGCATTGGAATACACTCCTCGAAGCGTATGATCATCGGCCTTGATTTGGATCTGGTTGTTTTGTTGGGTCATATTAAATACATTCTTAAGTCCCTATTTTATTCATTTTTCATCATCACAGAGTGACGAATATTTTCATCAAGTTGTCTCAAGTGACGATTTACCTCCTCTAATTGTGCAACCATCTTTTCCAATGCTTCAGCTATTCTCCTTGTAGAGTTCTCCACATTGTCTGTATTGAATTCACTCATATTTACTAAGTTATTTTCTTAAAAAGGGTATCTTCTCTAAGTCTTGTTTTCTTTGTTTTTCAAGTGAAGAAATCTCTCCTTGATAATCAAGTTGGATCTTTCGAATTCTTCCGTCTCGCACTGCCATAGGCACCGGCTCATTTACAGAAGAAAGGTCTATGTTTCTTTTTGCGTACATTTTTTTAAGTTTGCTCTCTACTGTAATAATTCTTACAAATAGAAAACAAAAGTATCCAAATCCGATTGTTGCAAAAATCTTCCAACTAATTCCCCACGCTCTATCAAATAAAACGCTCCAGTTTGAGTAGTTATTTAGTACAAAGGAAGTATATATTCCAAATAAAACTAGCTCTGTTATTAAAAGTAATGTTTGTAAAATCTCTTTTTTATTCATAGAGTAGAGTTCTTTAGTAAAAGCGGAGGATTGCTCCTCCGCCCTTACATTACACCTATTTCTTCTCTTCGTCAGCTGGCTTTTCTTCTTCAACTTCGGCGTCTGTGGCCTTGGTTTCAGATTCGCCTTCTGGAGTAGCTCCATCAGTTGGCTGGGCTCCTGCGGCTTCCTGGGAAGCAGCGTAGAGCTTCTGGCCGATAGCCTGAGCCTTGGTAGAGAGATCTTCGGTAGCCTTTTTAATAGCTTCGAGATCATCTCCATTCTTCACTTTGTTGAGCTCCGTGATAGCGTCCTCAACTGGTTGCTTCTCTTCAGCTGTGAGTTTGTCACCAGCGTCTTTGATAGCCTTTTCGGTTGAGTATGAGAGTGTGTCAGCCATGTTGCGGGCTTCGATCAACTCTTTCTTGCGCTTGTCTTCTTCGGCATGGAGTTCGGCGTCTTTGGTCATACGCTCAATCTCATCCTTGGAAAGACCAGTAGAAGACTCGATACGGATAGACTGGGTCTTGTTGGTAGCCTTGTCCTTGGCGGTTACTGAGAGGATTCCAGAAGCATCGATGTCGAATGTTACTTCGATCTGTGGGATACCGCGTGGAGCTGGTGGAATACCGTCTAAGATAAATCGTCCAAGTGATTTGTTGTCAGCTGCCATTTCACGCTCTCCTTGGAGAACATGGATTTCTACAGATGGCTGATTGTCAGCAGCGGTAGAAAATACCTGTGAGCGAGAAACGGGAACAGTCGTGTTGCGATCGATAAGTGGCGTACGGATACCTCCCATAGTCTCGATACCAAATGTCAGTGGAGTAACGTCGAGCAAGAGTACGTCTTTGACTGAACCTTCGAGCACTCCACCCTGGATAGCAGCGCCAAGGGCAACTACTTCGTCAGGATTTACCGTGATGTTTGGTTTCTTTCCAAAGAATTTCTCAACTGTTTGGAGTACAAGAGGCATACGAGTCATTCCACCTACCAAGACAACTTCATTAATGTCTTTGGCTTCAAGCTTGGCGTCAGCAAGTGCTTTCTTGACTGGAGCAAGTGTGGCTTCGACGAGGTCGTGAACGAGTTCCTCCAACTTGGCGCGAGTCATCTTGAGGACCAAGTGCTTTGGACCATTTTGGTCGGAAGTGATAAATGGCTGATTGATTTCGGTATCCTGTGCCGTTGAGAGTTCAATCTTGGCCTTTTCAGCAGCTTCTTTAATACGCTGGAGTGAAAGAGGATCTTTGGAAAGATCGATTCCTTCTTGCTTCTTGAATTCGTCGATAATCCAGTGGATAATGCGCTGGTCGAAGTCATCTCCTCCAAGGTGTGTGTCACCGTTGGTTGATTTTACTTCTACCGTGTCTTCGGCCACTTCGAGGATAGAAATATCGAACGTTCCACCACCTAAGTCATAGACAGCGACTTTCTCATCTTTCTTTTTGTTGAATCCATAAGCCAAAGCTGCTGCTGTTGGCTCGTTGATGATACGACGAACATTGAATCCAGCAATTTCACCGGCTTCTTTGGTTGCCTTTCTTTGTGAATCATCGAAGTAAGCAGGAACAGTAATAACTGCATCGGTAATTTTTTCTCCAAGCTTCTCTTCGGCGTCAGCCTTGAGTTTCTGGAGAATCATGGCGCTTACTTCTTGTGGAGTATATTCTTTGCCTCCCATGATCACCTTTGATCCTTCTCCAGCCTGAATGACTTTGTAGGGAAGGGTTTTGAGATCACGCTGTACTTCTTCGTCGTTGAAATGTCGTCCGATAAGACGCTTTACAGAAAACACTGTGTTTTCTGGGTTGGTAACACCCTGACGCTTGGCCAAAAGACCAACGAGGCGCTCACCAGTTTTGGAAATCGCTACCATCGATGGCGTGGTGCGAGCTCCTTCTTTATTTTCGATAATCTTTGGAACGCCACCTTCTACGATAGACATAGCAGAGTTGGTTGTTCCAAGATCAATTCCGAGTACTTTTCCCATATGATTATTGTTAGTTCTTTATTATTTAACGGTTACTTTGGCTGGTCGGATGACCCTATCGCCATATTTGTAACCTTTCTGATGTACTTTGGTTATGACGTATTCTTTGTTCTCTTCTTCGGATTCCTCGGAGCTTAAGGCTTCGTGGATTTTGGGGTCAAATGTATCGCCTTCTTTTGCTTCTATTGTCTGGATGCCGTTATCAGCGAGGACGTTTTCGAGTTGCTTTTCAATATACTGAATGCCGACTACCCAAGGACTGGCTCTTTGATCTTCTGGTGTGTGTTCGTTTGCGGCATGGAAGTTATCAAGAACCGGGACGATATCTAAGACAAGTTTTTCAATCAGGTATCCGCCGAGTTCTTTCTTCGCTTCCGTTTCTCTTTTCTGGTAATTTGCGAATTCTGCTTGGGAGCGTTTCCATCCATCTAAGTATTCTGTGGCTTTGTCTTCCCAGCTTTTTTCTTCTGGTACTTCTTCACTTGGTTTGTTATCCTCTTCTACAATTTCTTCTTCGTTTTGTTCGTCAATATGTTTTTTTGGCATAGGCATTTTTGTTAGAGGGCGAATAATATAATGGAAGGAGTAACAATGATAACAACGGCTGATGAGGAGAGAAGTTTTCGCATGTATTCGATGAGAGATTTGTTCTTGGCATATTCCATTCTCTTGGGACCAATGATGGCGAGGAGTCCCCTGCCTTCATCACTTTGGTATGGGGCGATAATCATGGAGCAGTTCTGAATTTCGGTGATGGGATTTTCTTGGCCGATAAAGATGTGCGTTTCTCCGTCTTTGAGTTTCAGGACAATTTGATCAAGCTTTTCATCTAGGGAATCGAGTGTTTCTACTAAGCGACAGAGTTCATCTATTTCTTGGAATTCTGGTTTCTCCATCAGTTCCTTCATTCCAAAGTCATAGAACTCTTCTTTATTCATGATGCTCGAGACGGCCAGGTTTCCAGAAAGTGCGGAAAGGAGTTTGGCAGTGGTTCGTCCGAGGCGAACGTTTTTAGCACGGAGCATGAGGAGTTCTTTCTGAAGATGTTCTTGATCTTTACGCGAAAGCATTTCTTCTCCCATCATTTCTTCGACATAGATGCGATACCCTTTATCGGTCGGGATACGTCCTGCGGAAACATGTGGCTGATAGAGGTAACCTTCTTCTTCTAGAGCTGCCATGTCATTTCGCAGGGTCGCCGAGCTTACTGGAAAGGCAAAGCGATCAAGAAGCGCTTGAGAACCCACCGGAAGAGCGGTCTTGGTATAGAGCTCGACGATGGCCGAGAGAACTTTTTTCTGGCGTTCGTTCATAAGAAATATGTATCTAGAAAATGTGTTTTTTCTTTGTGCTTTTATTATAAGAAATGATTTAGCAGTCGTCAAGTGCGAGTGCTAAATATACAAGATTTGGGTAAAAAAAGAGCCAGGAAGCGCGGTTGCGCGACCTGGACTCATCGATCGATTTTGGCTTCTTACGAGCCTTTTAGTTCATGCAGGCCGTACAATGGCTGCAGGTCTTGGTGTTGGCCGGGCGAAGGACCTTGGGATCGGGTTTTCCCGGAACTCCGAGGATCCCACCCGTGTAGTGGTGGTTGTGTCGCGCAGCTGCCACCGAGATGGTCATGTTGGCCACCAGGCAGTTGACACGCGAACGCATCGCCGGATCTTCGCCAGGACGATCCGTCCCGTCGTTTCGCTCGCGAACGTACGAACGACGTCGCGGGGTTTTGGTTGCGAGCTGTGGGCTCATGTCTTTCTTCTCCCTCAATCTTCGGTGATAGTGCAGGCTTCCCCGCACTGATTACGACAGGCCGTCACATAGCTTTCGCGTCCGACTTTGACGCCAAGACTGTTCGGATCCCCTCCGTTGTAGTGGTAACTCTGTCTGGCTTGTGAAGCGGGGATGTTCTTGCCCGCAATCGGACAGAGCACCATCTCACTTCTTTCAGCCAGAAACTTTGCAGGGCCACCTTTCTTCTGAGGCGGGTCCCTGTCAGCAAGCATACTTACCATACCCTCAATATCCCTCTTTTACTCGTTCTGGATCAGGTTAGCGGTGATAGTAGTAGTGGTCCAGCCAGAAAATGAACTGGTCTGGAGGGCACAGCGGAAACGGCAGTATCCAAGAGTAGAAAAACATAGCCCCTCTCCTAATCTTTATCCGTTGTTAACGAACCTTTTTTGGTGGAACTGGATCGTATCCGCCAAGGTCCCATGGATGGCAACGAAGAATGCGTTTGCCAGCGAGGATAATCCCGTGCGAAACACCGTGAAGCTCTATGGCTTCTTTGGTATAAGCGCTACAAGATGGGTAAAAACGACAAAATCTCTTTCCGGAAAGCTTTCCCAGGAACCCGTGGTCAAACGAGAGTGTTTTCTGGTAGAAGCTTATAAGAAAGATGAGAATTCGTTTTAACACCTACTCAGCATAGGAGCTGGTTTTTGCTTTGTCAATACATGGAAAAAATGGTACAGTATGAACTATTGAGGCCTACAAAAGGCTTAAAGACACAAAAAAGAAAAATGAAAACCCTCGTCCACAAAAATATCACTTGGATTGACTTTGAAGATATCGGAGACGCTGACATTCTTCATTTGCAAGAAAACTTCAATATCCACCCCCTGGCTATCGAAGAGTTGGTCACCCCGACCTATCAGCCAAAAGTCGTCCAGTATGATAATTGCCTGTTCCTTTCCATCCATATTCCACTTTTTGACGTGGAAAACAGGACAACCTACCCAGGAGAATTGGATATTATCCTCACTGGAGACTATCTTATTACGTCTCATCAAAAGAGTATCTATCAATTGACGCACTTTTTTGATGAGCTCGATGCGAGCGTGGGAAAGCGTAAGTTGTTTTTTGAAGAAACACCAGCACACCTCATGCACCATTTGATTGAGATTTTGCTCAACTCCTGTTTTCCAAGGTTGCAACATATCGCCAAGAAACTTGATTTTATCGAAGACCAAGTTTTTGCGGAAAAGGAAAAAGAAATGGTGTTTGAAATTTCTGTCCTGAAGCGTGATATTCTCAACTTTCGTCGCACGCTCAAACCGCAACGCGCTATCGTTGAATCAATCATTCAAAAAGAACATCCATTTATTCCCCCGGAAATGAAATTGTATTTTCAGGATTTGATTGGTACAAACATTCTTTTGTGGAATATCCTTGAAAGCCAAAAGGAAACGATTGAAGCATTGGAAGCAACGAATAACTCGCTTCTTTCAAACAAGCTGAACCTGACCATGAAAGTGCTTACCATTTTCTCGGCAGTGATGCTTCCAATGACCGCGTATTCCAACATGCTCGCCATGTCCGCAGAGATTCCTTATGGAAATTCTCCATATGCGTTTTGGATTCATGTGGCTATCATGGCCTTCTTGTCCATCTTTACTATTTTTATCTTTCGACTTCGCAAGTGGCTCTAGACCTTACCGTAACTCCCTCGTATGATCTCTCTCTACAACACCCTTCATCGCACCAAAGAAGAATTTATTCCTCTCAATCCCGGGAAAGTTGGGATGTATGTCTGTGGCCCAACCGTGTACGACTATATCCATATTGGAAATATTCGTTCTTGGACATTTTCCGATACACTGCGTCGCACTCTTGAAGACGCTGGTTTTGAGGTACGCATGATCAAGAATATTACCGACGTTGGACACCTTACCAATGACGATCTCGCCCAAGGTGACAGCGGTGAAGACAAAATCGAAAAGAAAGCCAAAGCAGAACACAAAACTCCAAAGGAAGTTACGGAATTTTACGAAGACTACTTTCATGCGACAGAAGCTCGGATGAATATTTTTCCGGCACAATTTTATCCCAAAGCCACTGCGCACATCCCTCAGATGATCAAAATGATCGAAGAGCTCATAAAAAATGAGCATGCGTATGAAAAAAATGGGAATGTTTTCTTAGATGTCACTACTTTTCCTGAGTACGGAAAACTTTCTGGAAACACTTTGGAAAATTTGAAAGTCGGAGCAAGACTCGAGGAGCACCCTGACAAAAAGAATCCGTGGGACTTCGCTCTGTGGCTCAAAGCCCCAGAAGGACATATTATGCACTGGTCATCGCCCTGGAGCGAGGGATATCCTGGTTGGCATATCGAATGTTCAGCCATGAGTATTGAATACTTGGGCGATACTTTTGATATTCATACTGGTGGTGAAGACAATATCTTTCCGCATCACGAGGCAGAGATTGTTCAGTCTGAAGGCGTAACAGAAAAACCGTTTGCTCGCTATTGGGGACATACACGACATATGCTTGTTGATGGAGTAAAGATGTCCAAGTCTTTGGGAAATTTCTATACTCTAGAAAATGTTCTTGAAAAAGGGTACTCTCCGATGGACTTCCGTACACTGCTTCTTGGAGCACATTATCGGACACAGATGAATTTCACGTGGGAAGCTCTTGAGCAGGCTAAGAAAAATAAAGAGGCTTTATTCTTTGTTGTTGAACGGCTCTCTGATATTCCAAAAGAAGAAAATGATCCTGAAGGATTTGATGGAGCGGATTCCCTCGGTCAGATTCGTGAAGCTATGCGAGATGATTTGAATACACCACAGGCGCTCGCTCTTACGCTTTCTCTCGCAAAAGAAATAAATACACTGCTTGATAAGAAGGAACGCGTGAATAGTACCGTTTTGGGTTTGGTCTTTGAAAAAATATTTTTCTTCTTTGGACTCCATATGGAAGAAAAACAAGTGATACCAACTGAAGTCACTACTCTTGCTGAAGCTCGCGAAGTTGCTCGTAAAGGAAAAGATTTTGAAGAATCTGATCGTTTGCGACAAGAGATCCTTCATCTCGGATATAAAGTAGAAGACCTTCCTGGAGGATACAAGCTTCGCAAAATCTAATCTTTCTCTGAAATTGAAAAGCGGGCAAAGACATCATTGTGTCTCGCCCGCTTTCTTCTTGTTCTTCTTTGAATCTATTCGTTGTGGAGTCTGTCCATGAGTCCCGTCAGGACGCGTTCGTAGAAGTCTTGTCGAGCCTGGAAGTTGATAGGATTGCGCCTACCGCTTCCCAGGATGCGCTTGTGAAAGAATTGCCGAATCTGCTCTCCGATCTCACGCGTTTGCCACAGGAGGAGAGCAGAAACCTTCTTCTTAACATCCTGCATGCTCCGTACGCTTGTGAATTCCCCCTTATACTTTGCGACGGATTTCCTCTCTTCTTCTTCATGCGCCAAGAGCTCCGCGTAGATCATGTTGATCAAGGTCTTCCACGCGAGTTCTTTTTGGGCCTTTCTCCTCGCAAGAGAGGCTTTCTTAGGGAGTCTTTTGGCCAGGCCGAGTTCGATGAGGATTTCGAACGCCCACCTGTTTCGTTCGGTATCTCTCATGCTTCCCGCTCCAACGTACTTTTCCACTGTTAAGTTACAAGGGTATATTATAGCAGTTTTTTCTCCAATTGTCAATCCGAGAAATGGGAGATTGAAAACTCCTTGGATGAAAGGTATAATGAACTACCACGAGTAATTCTCCGATTTTTTTATGGCCAAAACTTCTTCCGAACACGTACGCATGCCTCCACAAAACCTGGAAGCCGAGACTTCTGTCTTGGGTTCTTTGATGTTGGATAAGGACGCTATTATCAAAGTAGCTGACCTGGTAAAGGTAGGCGATTTTTATAAAGAAGATCATAACCTGATTTACGAAGCCATGCTCAAGCTCTACGAAGAGCGTGAGCCAATTGACGTTCTCTCTTTGGCTAACGGCCTTGAAGAAAAAGGAAAATTGGAACGCGTCGGAGGATCCAGTTACCTTGCATCTTTGGTAAACTCCGTTCCATCTGCTGCCAACGTTGTCCACTACGCCAAAGTAGTTCAGAAAAAAGCACTTCTTCGTCGCTTGATTTCTGCTGCGAGTGAAATCGTTGAGATGGGCTATGACGAAAGCGAAGATGTACAAAAAGTGCTCGATGAAGCTGAGCAGAAACTTTTCGGTATTTCACAAAAGTATCTCAAGCAAGATTTCATCCCTATCAAGAATGCTTTGGCACTGGCTTGGGAACGTATTGATGAACTCCACCGGGGTGATCGCGCTGTTCGTGGTATTCCAAGTGGTTTCAAGGACCTAGACGATATTCTTTCTGGTTTCCAAAACTCTGATCTTATTATTTTGGCAGCTCGTCCGAGTGTTGGTAAGACATCATTTGCTCTCGACTTAGCTCGTCAGATTGGTGTAAAAAGCAAGGTCCCTGTTGGTATCTTTTCTTTGGAAATGTCCTCTGATCAGTTGGTTGACCGTATGATCGCAGCTCAAGGAGGTCTTGATCTCTGGAAACTACGTACCGGTCATTTGGATATCAATAACGTCCAAGGACAAGAAGCTTCGGCTCTCAATGAAGCGTTTGGAATCCTAAACGAAGCCCCTATCTTTATTGACGACACCTCGGTACTCAATATTCTCGAAATGCGTACTATGGCACGGCGTCTCCAGGCAGAACACAAGCTTGGAGTCATTATTATCGACTACCTCCAGCTTATGGAAGGCCGAAGCCGTCAAGGAGATAACCGTGTTCAGGAAATATCCGAGATTTCTCGTGGTTTGAAACAATTGGCCAAGGAACTCAGTATCCCGGTTATTGCTCTTTCACAGTTGTCTCGTTCCGTAGAAACAAGAAAGGATCGACCAAAACTCTCTGACCTTCGTGAATCTGGATCTATCGAACAAGACGCTGACGTTGTTATCCTTCTTTCAAGAGAAGATCAGTTACGTCCAGATAACGAAAAGGCACACTATAAGAACGTAGTAAACGTTGATGTCGCCAAGCACCGTAACGGTCCGGTTGGTCTTGTCCAGCTCCACTTCCGTGAAAATTCTGCGAGCTTTGAAAACTTTATCGATCGTCAGGATTCACCACAATAGGAACGCAAAACAAATACTATGCAGTATCCAAAAGCTTTTCAATCTCTCATTGCGCATTTTTCTGCCCTTCCGTCTGTTGGTCCCAAAATGGCCGAACGAATTGTCATGTATCTTTTCAAGCAGGATCCAGAAAAATTGGATAACTTTGCTGAAAGTCTCGAAGAACTTCACCGATTAAATAGTTGTATTCGTTGCTTCCATATTGCCGAAGGTGAACTCTGTTCTATCTGCGCTGATCCAAAACGAGATCAATCAGTTCTCTGTGTTGTGGAAGAACCACTCGACGTAATTGCTATTGAACGTACCGGAAGTCTTTCAGGACTCTATCATGTTTTGGGCGGAGTGATTGAAACAGGACGCAATGATAATAGTCAGAGCCTGCGAGTCGCTGAACTCTTACACCGTGTCGAAGAAGGGACGTTTCAGGAAGTGATTCTGGCAACCAACCCTACTACTGAAGGTGATATGACCGCTCTCTATCTCAAAAAGAAGCTTGAGCCCTTTGGTATCAAAGTGACGCGTATTGCACGAGGATTGGCCACAGGAGGCGATATAGAGTACGCAGATGAACTTACCCTTCGTTCCTCTATGAGTAACCG
>JBBTWC010000014.1:0-6584 GCA_038062975.1 Patescibacteria group bacterium
GGCATTGGGAATATTTATCGCAGTGAAGCTTTGTTTTTGGCGGGAATTTTGCCGACCCGTTTGGTTTCCGATATCCAAGAAACTGAATGGTCACCCCTTCTTGCTTCAATCAAAAAAGTCTTGAAAAAAGCAGTGAAGCTTCGCGGTATGAGTGATGGAGATTTTCGAGATACGGACGGTTTGCCAGGACGCTTTCAGCGCACGCTGTTTGTGTATGGTCGCACCGGACTCCCGTGCAAGAAATGTGATACAATAATAGAACGAAAAAAAATTGGTCAGCGTAGCATATTTTATTGCTCTCGTTGCCAAGTATAACTTGCGATTTTTAAAACTATGAGTAAAAAGCAGAAGATTATTATTGCGGTAGTAGTCGTTGTTCTCGTGCTTCTTGTAAGTTACTTTTTCTTTTTTAAGAAAGATGCTCGCAAGCCAATCTCGCTCGATAATAAAAACATGACTATTGAGCAGACGAGCCCGGTAAATGATGGCCCAGTCAGCCCATATTCAGGCATCTCTTGCGCAAACTGGAACAAGCGCGCCATCGCAGTAATGCAGCCCGGAGATGTAACCGCGCGACCTGCTGCTGGATTTTCAGAAGCCGATATGGTGTTTGAAATGCCAGTTATTACTTCGAGTATCACGCGTCTCATGGCGGTGTATGTCTGTAATACACCAACAGAAGTAGGCTCCATGCGGAGTGCTCGTCATGACTTTATTCATCTTGCCAAGGGACTAGACGCCGTCTTTGTTTCTTGGGGCCGTTCCGAGTCTCATGCTGATTCGGATCCCGTAGGACTTGCCAAAGGAATTTTGGATCGAGGGGAAGTGGAAAATATAAACTGTAACGGTGATGCTGGAAAGTCAGCCAATGCCTGTCCAGCCAATCCTTGTTTTCGTAAAGAGGGAATGGAACGAGGAGTGGATAGTGGATATGGCAATGCCGAAGCTTTTGCAACCTGCGCCAAAGATTTTGGATACCGAACAGAGAATAAATTTGCTGGCTACAAGCACGCTCCTGAGGCAGCTCTGGATAGCCGAGGGAAGGGAGGGCATCTTCGCGTAGCCTTCGCCGGGCCATTTGCGGCTGAGTATGATTATGATCGCGAGAGTAATTCGTATCTCCGTACCTGGGGAAATGTTCCTGATACCGATCGTAACAACAAGCAACGAATTGCTCCAAAAAATGTTGTTGTGATGATTGCGGAATCTGAACAAATCGAAGGACAATATAATAACATGCAACTCGGTGACCCATGGTATGATCGCACGGATACAGGAGATGCCTTCTATTATATGAATGGTCAAGAAAAGCGAGGTACTTGGAAGAAAGATAAATCAAAAATTGATAGTAAGCTTTTCTTCTTTGATGAATCAGGAAGCGAAGTAAATTTTGTACCGGGACAGATCTGGGTAGATATTCTTGAGCCAGGTCAAAACTTAAAATGGGAACCAGTTCAGTAGAGAAAATGAAACAAAAGGAGGCTTTAAGCCTCCTTTTTTCTTTCTCTTTTCGGAAGGAAATAAGGGATGGTAGAATAAGGTGAAAGTACTAATACGAGCTACATGCTATTTTTTCTTCACGGAAACGACCCATTTCTCATTCAGCGACGCAAGCAAGCTTTTACCCAGGCGTTTACAAAGAAGTATCCGACTGGTGAAATCCACTCTTTTGATTTTGAAGACACGGGTTCTGGAGACGATGTTCAAAGAGCGTTGTCTGCTGCTGAACAAGGACTCTTTGCAACACAGAAATGTATACTCCTTCTTCATCCGCTCAGCCTTCGTGAAGAGGGTGCTAAAAGATTGACCGCATTTTTAGAAAAATATACGGAGACTGATTTTCCAGAAGTTACTTTTTTGTTTGTGCAATCTAAAGGCTTCCGAAAGAATGATAAGCTGGCGATGCTTTTAAAAAAAGTTGCTTCCAAAGAAGAGGTTTTAGATACACCAGTTGGGAAGGGGCTTGATGCATGGGTGCGTCAGGAACTGGCGAGCATTGACTCAAGAGGTACTATTACCGACACCGCCCTCCAGAATCTTATTCGAGCAACAAACGGCGAACTCATGCGTCTTTCTTCGGAACTTGAGAAGCTCGCTTTCTTTTTTGAAGACGGGAAGGTTACTGAAGAAAGTGTTGATGAGCTTGTAGAATTTGCACGTGAAGAAGTGCTCTTTCAGGCTCTCGATGCGCTTTCCCGTGGCGATAAAGGAAGAGCACTTCTTTTGTTTCGGACGCAGGAAGACGGTCCACAGAGTATTTATCCGCTTCTTTCCATGTGTGCTTGGCAAGTACGAAGACTCCTTTTGCTTCGAGAAGGATACGATCAAGGCGCGCGAAATGCTTCACAAGCGGCTTCGTACGCAGGATTACAGCCGTTTGTAGCTGAAAAGGCGCTCCGTTTTATTAGCTCTCTTCCGGCAGCTCGTCTTAAGAGAGCACTCGCCCTCCTTTCTGAATTTGATACGCGTCTCAAGCAGGGGAATATTGATCCTGGTGTGGCGCTTTCCCTGTTTGTTTGGAAATTCTAGGATACAAAAAACCTCCTGAGTATACAGAAGGTTTTTTAAAAGGCGCTTTTTTACTTTGAAGTTGCTTTCTTCACGAGAGCATTGAGACGAGATTTCTTTCGAGCAGCAGTGTTCTTCTTGAGTACTTTCTTCTGAGCAGCCTTGTCGATTGCTTGCTGAGCTTTCTGGTACCATTCTTTTGCGGCTTTTGCGTCACCACTTTCTGCGGCTTCGCGTGTTTTGCGGACAGTGCTTTTTACAACACCTTTCACGCTTTTATTCTGTTCGGTACGACGCTCAGTTTGGCGCATGTACTTCTTTGCTGACTTCTTGATCGGCATAGTATCTTATTATTACGTTGCTAAATTCTTTCCTTCGAAACGGAGGGTCTATCCTAAAATTCTATATTCGGCTACGAACTTGAAATTTCAGCTGCACCGAGTTCAAAACTCGTCGAAATATTCTTTATATTCCTTCTCATTTTTCAATCGGTTCGCTTGAAATTTTAATTTCTCGCTTCGAAAGAGAATTTTAGGATAGACCCCGAGACATTCCATTTGTATCACGTATTGTGGTTTTTGGCAAGAACAAAGCATTTTCTGGAGTCTTTGCGCATGCTACAATAAGGACATTAAAGACTTTTTATATGATTGCGCTTCTTTCAGGGAAAATTGCCGGCATCCAAGGGAGCTCTATTATTTTGATGGTAGGGGGTGTTGGATATCAGGTGTTTGTTTCTACCTATACCTTAGGCAAACTTGCGGGAGCAGAAGAGGTAGTGCTCCATATCCATACGCATGTACGAGAAGATGCTTTTTTGCTCTATGGTTTTCTCGATCAGGATGAGCTCATTATGTTTGAACTCCTTATTTCTATTTCCGGTATTGGCCCGAAAGTAGGACTCTCGATCCTTTCTATTGCGGATACAAAAACTATAAGAACGGCTATCGTAAATAAGGATCCGAGTATTTTGACTCGCGTCTCGGGTGTGGGGAAGAAAACTGCTGAACGAGTTATTATCGAGCTTCAGAATAAGGTGCAATCAGTAGATATTGCCGATCAAGAAGTTGCCCTTCGTGATCAAGAAGCCTTAGAGGCTCTTACTGGTCTTGGTTATTCTGTAACAGAAGCACGAGACGCTCTGAAATTGGCATCGGCCGATGAAGGGAAAGATGTGAGTACTCGTATTCGTCAAGCACTCAAAAATTTAGGCAAGTAGATGAACGCGTCAGAGTTTCCACAAGAAGAGGGACAAAAGCGGAGCGGAGATTTTCTTCAGTCTGATTTATGGCGCTTGTTTCAAGAGAGCTTTGGAAGGGAAAGCGTTTCTCTTTCAGGGGATGGATTTTCTGGTATGGGTTTTGTAGAGAGCGTTCCTCTTTTTGGAACCTGTATATATTTTCCTCATGGCCCAGTATTTGAGAAAGGATTTCAAGGTACTGATTTTTCTCAAAGATTTCTTACTTTTGCAAAATCAAAGAAGGCTTTTTTTGTCCGAGTAGAGCCACAATCAGAAGAAGAAAAACAATTTTTACAGCAACAGTTTGGTGCGAATTTTGTGAAGGCTCCAAAAGCTATTCAACCAGAAGAAACATTTGTTATAGATATTACCTCTTCAGAAGAAGATTTGCTGGCTCGTATGAAAAGCAAGACGAGATATAATATTCGTTTGGCAGAGAAGCGAGGAGTACGTATTTTTGAAACGAGAGAGAAAAAATATCGAGAAGCCTTTCTTGATCTCATGGAGAAGACGGCGAAGCGTAAAGAGATTCGTCCTCATGCACGAGCGTACTACAAAGCTTTTTTCACCGGATTCCCCGAAGGAGTATGCCGATTGTTTGTAGCAGAGCTCGATGGAGAGATACTTGCTGCAAATCTTGTTTTGTTTTTTGGTGATACGGTTACGTATTTACACGGAGGATCGAGCGATACAAGACGAGACGCGATGGCCCCATATCTTTTGCAGTGGGAGCAGATAAAAGTCGCGAAAAATGCCGGAGCTGTACGATATGATTTTGGTGGAGTGAAGACAGTGACGCGTAAGGCCCACGGAAAAAATTGGGATGGTATTACTCGTTTCAAGCAAGGATTTTCGCAAGACACGGAACCGACGCTGTTTCCTGGAACATATGATATCATTCTGCATGCCCCAAAATATTTTCTTTACCGGGTCTCTCGAAATATAAAAAATATTCTCCGAAGTATATAGTTTTTATGAAACATTTTCTTTCGTCGCTTTTTCCGCAATCGTTCAAAAATTATTACCACTTGATGTGCGCTGTGTTTGCCGCCTTCTTCTTTGGTTTCCCAGCAAAAAATATTCGTGTTATTGGGGTAACCGGGACGAATGGTAAAACGACCACCTCACAATTCATTGCAAAAGTTTTGGAAGAAGCGGGATATGTAGTAGCACTTGCGTCTACTATTAATTTTCAGATTGGCAGTAAGCATTGGGTCAATGAATCAAAATTCACAACATCTTCTGCTTGGAAGTTACAAAAGTTTCTTCGTGAAGCAGTACAGGCCGGATGCGATGTAGTGGTGTTGGAAACATCTTCACACGCACTCGATCAGCATCGAACCTTTGGTATACCCTATGAAATAGCAGTGATAACCAATGTGACCCGCGAGCATTTGGATTACCATAAAACCATGGAAGCGTATAGAGCGGCCAAGCAGAAGTTGTTCAAAAAAGCCAAGGTTGCCATCATTAATGCTGATATGCAGAAACCAGAGGAGTTTGTATTTCCTTTTCATGAGGCAGTGGTGCAGTATAGTACGAAAAACAAAGAGGCTGATATTTATGCTCGAGGTGTTTCTCTGGATTTTAAAAAGGTGGAATGGTTTACAGCGGAGACGCATTTCGTCCTGCATCTCCCAGGAATTTTTAATATTGAGAATGCGCTTGCCGCGCTTGCTGTTGCTCAAGTGCTTCACATTGATTTTTCTGTTGCCAGAAAAGCCTTGGAAAAGATTACGGGTATTCCGGGTAGGATGGAGTTGGTAGAAAATGCTTCCGGTATAGATATTGTTATTGATTATGCGGTTACTCCAGATGCGTTTGAGAAATTGTACGCTTCGGTTCTTCCGTTGAAAATCCCAGGAACACAAATTATTCATGTTTTTGGGGCTTGCGGTGAGCGTGATCGAGGAAAGCGAGAAGAAATGGGTGAGATTGCGAGTCGCTCTTCGGATATCGTGATTCTGACGAATGAAGATCCATATCATGAAGATCCAGAGCAGATTATCGATGAAATTGAGAAGGGAGTATCGAAGAAAAAAGAGAAAGATTACTTCCGTATCTTCGATCGCCGACAAGCGATCCATAAGGCGCTCGAAATGGCAGAACAAGGAGATATTGTATTGGTTACTGGGAAGGGTGCAGAAACGAGTATGGCGTTTGGAGACAAGCGAGTTCCCTGGAATGAACGAGCGGTTATACAAGAAGAGCTCGCTATTCTCAACAAGTAGAAAGAAGAAGTAAAAGAAAAACCCCGCTCTCGCGGGGTTTTGTGTATTTCTAGAAGTGTTTCTATCGCGCGAGAAGCATGATAAGAGCGAGGGTGAATCCAAACCCGAGGGCGGCTCCGACAAGCACTTCGTTGGTTCGGTGACCAACGCGCTCTTTTTGTCGAGGGAAGCGAGCCTTATCGAGATCAAGTTGCTCTGCGAGCATATTCAGGTATCGTCCCTGATCACCGAGATACATTCGAATACGAACTGCATCGTCTACGATGAGAAATGCGAGACCAACAGTCACCGCAAAGGCTCCAGAGTGAATGCCTTCGTAGTAGCCAATAGAAGTAAGGAGCGCAACAGCGAAAGCGGTGTGGGCGCTTGGCATGTGCCCGTGGGTAAAGATATATTCTGGCTTCCATCCATGACGAACACTGAAAATGATGAATTTAATCGCCTGAATCAAAAGTCCGACAAAGATCGGAACCAAAAAGACGGCGTAATTCTGGAGCCATTCCATAGTGAAAAAAGAAAGATTAGTGCTTAAAGTATAGCACAAAGGAAGTAAAAAAGCCGTTGATTTGAGCTCCTTTTTCTGCTATACTCTGGAAACAGAAAGA
>JBBTWC010000015.1:0-17617 GCA_038062975.1 Patescibacteria group bacterium
CGAGGAAGAGCTGGATCTTCCCAGACCGGGTCGTAGGATCGACCGCGATGATTTGCACACGGTTCATCATGAGGAAGTGTCCTTCGTTTGAGTGTTTCTGGGTTTACGCGGCGTCAGCTTCGAGTTGTCTCGGGGACAGTACGATGTTCATTTTCTCGCCACGCATCAGGCGCTCGAGATAGGGAGGAAGTTCTGACCAGTGCGGAATATCCGCAAGGAATCCTGGTAAGTAGTAGTTGATCAAGTCGACTTTGGCTTGATAACTATTTCGTGCTTGCATGTAGTCGTCTCGTCGCCAGTTATTTTTCGGGACCTCCCTATAAAACTGAGCTTTTTCTACGAGAACCGTAGCAGAAGCGACGAGTAGGATAAGGGCTTCTTTTTGAGCCCAGCCCTCTTGTATTTGATGGGGCGAAAATTTGAAATGTTCGTGGAAGTCGCCCTTCAGAAGAAATTTCTTTGGCAGGCATTTGTTCACTAAAGCTTGGAAAATCATGACAAAAGCATCCCCTTGGTTACGAAAGTATTGTAAAATAACATAACTATTTATGTCATATAACTTTACTTCTGTCAATGCTCTTGTATAAAAAATCCCGTGATTACCAAGTAGTTTTCACGGGAAGTTTTCTGTTCAAGGTTTGTTAGTTTCCTTTGTAGGCCTGTTCCAAAGTAGCGAGATCAAATTTTTTCATTTGCAAGAAGGCTTTGGTCACGCGTTCAACTTGCTCTGGAGTTCCTTTCATATATTCATCCATAACAAATGGGGTGATCTGCCAAGAAACTCCATATTTGTCTTTGAGCCAACCGCATTGTTCTGCTTCGGGGACTGCAGAAAGCTTTTCCCAGTAATAATCAATCTCTTCTTGATTCTCACAACGGACTATGAAAGAAAGAGCTTCATTAAATGCAAATTCATGCTTCTGACCACTATCCATAGCTGCGAACCATTGTCCTTCAATTTGGAAATCCGTGAACATTACATTCTCTGCTTTTTCAGATGGGTTGTCTGTTCCATATCGAGCGATCATGCCTCGCTTTGAATTTTTAAACACAGAAAGATAAAAATCAGTTGCTTCTTCTGCTTTGCCACAGACATCTCCTACAAAAAGCATGCTTGGTATGATAGCAGGACGTTTTTCTCCTTCAGGTTTTGTAAGGATGAGTTGCCAAGAAAGACCATATTTATCTTGAACCCATCCGTAGCGTTCACTGAAAGGATATGTGTCGAGAGGCATGAGAATCTTTCCACCTTCTACAAGCTTGTTCCAGATGGTATCAATTTTTGTTGCAGCCTCTTTGTCTACCGAAGGATCAAAATTGACCATCAAGGAAATGGAGGGATTGAGTTTGAAATATGGACCGGCACTAATAGACATAAACGAATACCCCATCACATCAAAAGAGAGAATGTCACAATCCCCTGATGGTGTGTCATGAATCACTGATGCGTTTGTGATTTTTGAATCAGGAAAAACAGATGTATAAAACTCGGCGGCTTCCTTTGCTTCTTTGTCGAACCAAAGATGTGGAATAATTTTTTGCATAGGTTTTATAAGAACAAAGAATTACTTTTCAGAAAGTGCTTTTAGCTTTTCGAGCGCCTCTTTCCACATTCCTTCCATGGATTCCTTGTAGCTGTCTTCAATATCCATATCAAGACTGAACGTGGTTACTCCATCCTTTTCTTCAAAAGAATAATTTTCGTATGCAGGAGCCCACTTTTTTGCTTCTTCGCTCTCAGTATCTTCAATTCCGTTTTTGTAGATACCAAGATGTTCTACAGAGAGAAATTCATAGGGTCGGTTATCAGCGATACGACTTACCATACCCCCTACTTCTCCTGTTTCTGGATCAGGTCCAAGAAATAAAATTTTTGAACCCTTGTCCCAGCTTCCTTCAAAATAAGATCCAGGACTAAAAACCGAAGTCCACTCTCGATAGGTGGCATCGGAAATGACAGTGTCCCACACTTTCTCTTTTGGTGCGTGTATATCAATGGAAAGTTGTAACTTTTGCATAGAGCTTTATTTATTTTTTTAGATTCTTTTTGATGAATCCAGTATATAACAACTTTCATGGTTCTAAAATAACATATTTTCTTCACAGCTCTCCCTCAGAGTTTTACCAAATAAGAGCTCATACAAAGCCTTATTTGTATTGACAAAATGATCATTTTGTGCTATTATGCACGCAACGAAACCACTCTGGTTTTAGAGTTATTTTGGCAATTGAATCGAACGGAGAAACCCTCAGATGCAAGTCTCTCTCAAGTCCTGGCACATGCGTCTTTTCGCACAGGCCTACATCCGCGACCGCTACTGGGCCGACATGATGATCGAGATGCCTCTCAACTTCAGGAAGGATCTCTCGGAATTCGAACGCGAAAAGTACTGGGCCGACGTCAAAGAGCGGTTCAGTCACCGCAAGGCCTTCCTCCTCTCGGAGCGCCTCAAGGCCGGCCACGTCTCCATCTGCCCCTATTTCTGGTCGGTGGTGTGGGCGCTTTTCGCCTATTCGACGATCAAGCTCCTGCAGTTCGTCGTCGAGTGGCTCATCGCCGCCCCGATCTACTACGTCATCATCTGGCCGATCGCCACCTTCATCAAGATGGTCCGCGACTACCTGAAGCGTCAACCCAAGGTGAGAAGGTTCGCTCTGAACACTCTCATCGCCTCGCTCCTCATCGTCCTTCTCGGCGGTGTCAGCGTCGGCGGAACCTATCTCGTCACGCAAGCCTGGGACAACTACCGGGCCGAGCAGATCGAGCAGGCTCGCTACCAAGCCGATCAGGCGAGGTGGCAAAAAGAAGCCGATCTCGCCTACCAGCGTGAAGTCGCAGAGCGACAAGCCTGGGAGCGGGCGCATCCTGAAGAGGTGAAGCGGCTGAAGCAAGAACAAGCCACGGCCCAAGCCGAAGAGCTGGCTGCCATGGAAGCGCAAGACGCTTCCGAAGCGGAGTACCAAGCCGAACAAGCTCGGCTCCGCGAACAAGAGCGCATCCAGTTCTGGCAGGGCCTCCCGAAGAACATCGGGGTCGGCCTCATCTGGCTGACACTCGCGGTTCTCACCGGCCTTTCCGCCTATGCCTGTTATCTGGCCGGTGCGGAAGCGCTGGCCGGTCTCCGGAGCTTCCTCAACAGGATGTTTCCGAAAGCGGACCGAGAACCTCGGCCGGTTCCTGAGAGCATCATGCTCCTTCATCTGGCCCTCATCATCGTCCGTGAAGGCTTCGCCTTCGTCTGGCGTTTGATCGTGGACACGGTGACGCTCGTCTACGCCTTCGGCAAGGCGAAGAAGGAGCGCTTCTGCGTCAACATCGAGGTCCGCGAACTCGCCTAGAGTTTCGCGAAACCTCTCCGTTTTGTTTGATTTCCTTCCGCCGCCGGTCTTAACCAAGACTGTGCGGCGGATTTTTTTATTACCAAACGAAGTGAGCGAAACGAAAGCGCACTTTCGTTTCCGAACGAAGTGCCGGTAAAATCGGGTAAATATCCCGTGGCTTGCCACGGAGGGACCTTTAGGTCCAGGGCTTGCCCTTGTATACCCGTTATATAAAAAAAGTCCTGCCGGTCGCGTTTGCTACTAGGCAGGAGGCTTGGCGCCGAATATCCTTCTTTGACGTTCGAGGATTTTCGGGACTTCTTTGTTGATGAGTTTTGCGAGAACCTCGTAGGCTTCCATTTGAGCAAGCGCTTCCCTTCCCTTGTCCGAGATTCGGTACGCTCTGATGGTGCGAAGCGTGCTCCCGATCAATTCTGGGTCGAGCTCTACGAGCCCCCTTCGAATAACATCTTGACTTCCAATCATTGTTGGCCAGCCAGGAGTATGCTCGCTGTTACTAAGAGAGCTTCGGAAGCTCCACTTTCCAACGCTCTCCACATAGAGCCGTGGGTTTCCGGGTTGCGTGAGATGTATAAGCACTTTTCTCACATCTTGGGTAGGAAGTTCTGATTTTGGCCAAAGACCAAGATCGTTGAGGTGTTTTGTCGGGTTCGGCATTGTGTAACTTTCGGTTGTCAAAGAAGAGAGAAAGATAACACTAATAACTTCTTTGATCAAGAAAGAAAAATCCCGCGTCAGCCAGTTGGCTTCCACGGGAAGGTTATGTGTCTTTGGGAGTCTTTGCTCCCTTTATTTATTCAAGCAAAGCGAGATTGTTACCTGCTTCTTTTTCGGCGATCTGGATCGCTTGGCCGATGTAGAGGTTCGGCTCCTTGAGGTACTGGATGATCGGGCTTTCCGGCAGAGCCTTTTGTACCCGATGGTAGAGTTCCTCGTTGTACCGGGTGGCGTCGATGATTTCCGGGAAGAATTCACCAAGGCTCTTTCCAGCTTCTATGGCCTTGGGGACGATCTTCTCATTCACGAACTTGTGGGCATCGGGGAAGCCGAGGCGTTGGAGTTCGAGATGAAGGAGTTCTGCCGTAACCAGGCGTCCGGACTTTCGGAAGTTCACGCCACAGCAGACAGGGTCCACCACGAGGCTCTTCAGAAGCCTGATGGCGGTCTTGATCTGCTGGAACGTGTAGACCATGACCGCAGAGTAGCTCCGCATCACGCTCGAACCGCGCAGGTCACGCTGGAGATCGCTCACCAGATTGAGTTGCACTTTGAGGTTCTCAGCGAGAACGGTCGTGTGCATGCCGGCCAGCTGTTCCGCGGCGATCGGATTTCCTGTCTTGTGAGACATAGCCGACGACGTAGAGCTTGCGGTCTTGAGCTCGCCGAACGGAGAACTTTGCAGGATACGAACGTCTTCGCCGAGGTTGCCGAGCACGCCGGAGAGAAGCACAAGCTCGAAATAGAAACGAGCTGCACCTTCGGGAGGCGTGATCTGCGTGCTGACCCCAGGATCGAGGAGCCCAAGGTTACTGAGCAGTCTCCCCTCCCCGGAAAGATCGGGCAGGAGAACTGCTTGAGACGCCGAGGTGCCGACGGCGCCACTGAACTTTCCAGGAACTTCTCCGGAAAGATTGAGGGCGTGGTTGGAGACTTCGGCAAACCGGTTGTGGAGATTCGCCAGCCAGCACCCGACCGTGATCGGAAGCGCCGTCTGGAGATGTGTCCGTCCCGCTTGGAGCGTCGCTGCATGAAGTTTGATCTGTTCTCGCCAGAGCGTGTCGAGCTCGACGAGTGCTGGCCAGACGACCCGTCGAAACGTCTCCTTGATCTGGAGCGCGTAGGCGGTGTTGATGATGTCGTAGGACGTCGCACAGAAGTGAAGCCACTTGTGGAGCGGTTCCGGCAGAATCTCCTTCATGAGGGAGGTGAGTGCGATGATGTCGTGGTTCGTGTCCCGCTCCTTCTTGTCTTGGAGCGTCGTCGAGATGTTGACGACAAGACGCTCAAAGAGAGCAGGAGTGAAGAGCTCCCATTCTTCTCTGGGAATCACTCCCAGTTCGCAGAGCACCTGGAGCCACTCGTATTCGACGAGGATGAGCCAGGAAGCCTGCTGGTCGTAGCCGAGGAAGGGCCGAAGCTCTTCGGGTTGATAGCGACCGTCGCCGGGCATTTGGAGGTTTCGCCCCTCTTGCTTGGAAGCGAGGATGATCTTGTCCAGCATGAAGCCGGGCGAATTGTCGAAGAAGGACATTTGTGGTCTCCCAGGGTTTTTGCTTGAGGTTGTTAAGTAGCTAACGATCTAGAATGCCAGAAAAGAGTGTTCCAGTCAATAAAAAAATCCCGAGAACGGATGTTTTCGGGAAAAGAAAATTCTTGAAAAGAGCAGTATTATTTCTTTTTGAGCATGTCTTTTACTTCTCTCCAAAGTTCTGGTACACCCATATCTTTGGTGATACTTTTGGCGTAACGATTTTCGGTGAGATAGTTACGGAGAACGTTTTCCGCTAGTCTATCAGTAATCGAAACCGCATAGCCTTGATGATCGATAGAGAGCTCGATAGCGTCATTATCCATCAAGAGTTCTTTCATCTTTTCTTTGCCTGCAGGAGACATCTTGTTAATCTCTTGTTTTGTAATACGGAGGTCAAGGTTCAACATATGTGTAGGAAAATAGTGGCGGATAAAATTTTGGCACAAAAAAAGCACGTAGACCGTCCCTCCGTGCGTTCGTTTCGTATCCAAAGTAGTTGGAAATTTCTGGTATTCTATTGTCGCGCGAGGGAAAGTACTTACTTATCTGCAAGTAGTATAACACGTCTTATCCCTTTTTCCTATTATTCCGAAAGAAAAGCTTAAAACAAGCCTTTTTAAGAAGTTCCCTATCGTTAGAAGCAAAATGCTTTGTTTCCGATGAGAGGGAGAGGAGATTTTTTCATTTTTATTTCTCCTCCCAGTTGGTTGCGCTCGTTGCGCAGATGTGGATGGTCACCGCCATGACCAGTAGTCCATCCAGTCTTGGGCTACGACCCTAAACCAGAGGATATACAGGATGCCCATAGCGTCTCCTCCTTGTGTTGTCGCACCCCGTGCAGTGGTAGACCCGGTTGAGTCTGACCATCATTTCTCCGCAGTGACAATGCGGAGCCTCTGTTATATCTGCGGGCTCTTCGAAGAGAAACGCGAGCATCGCAGGAGTACAGGGAGCCATCTGTCCCATAGCATCCTCCCTCAGGATGTCTGTTGCTGTTTTAAAAATTCGAGACGTTGCTCGTACTGAAAGAGTACCACAAAAAAGAGGAAAAACTTTTCCCCTGTCAAATAGAAAACTGTCACAATCCCCTAACAGAACTTGTTTACTAAACTTTCATACAGAAGAAAAATATGGTACCATAGAAGACAAGAAAAAACCGTATGCGCATCTCGTATTCCAGTCTTGGAACCTATCAGACTTGTCCCCTGAAATACAAATTTCAGCATGTTGACGGTATCAAAGAGCCAAAATCAAAAGAGGCTGTTTTTGGAACGCTTTTGCATTCCGTCATGCACTATATTCATGCCCCCAGCCTCCTTCTTCCTACTTTGGAACAGGCTATCGATTTTTATTCTCGTAATTGGAACAGCGAAGTATTTGAAGATGAGATGGAAGAGCGCTCAGCGTTCACTCAAGGCGTCCAGATGATTCAAAATTATTACGCGACCCATAAACCAGCCGATTACACTATCGTTGATCTGGAGAGTCGTTTTGCGATTGAAATAGGCGACGAAGAAAGAGGAAAGCATATCGTTTCTGGTATTATCGATCGTATCGACAAAACAGCTGAAGGATACGAAATTATCGATTACAAAACGACGAAAAAGATGCCTTCTCAGGAAAAGGTAGATAACGATATTCAGCTTTCAATTTACCTCAAGGCTTTTTTGAATCGTTATCCAAAAGAAATAGAAAACCTCGACAAGATTACGGTAAGTTTGTATTACTTAAAACACGGAGTAAAGCTTTCTTCCAAGCGCACCTTAGAGCAGATGGCTACTCTCGAGGATACTTTTTTGGATGTTATTAAAGCGATTGAAGAAGAAAAGTTTGAACCAATCCTCTCCCCTCTTTGTGACTGGTGCGGGTATCAAAAGATTTGCCCACTCTGGAAGCATAAGTTTGCTGAAACGAGGAAGATTGATACTGATGAAGTCAAAGAAACCATCGGAGAGTATTTGGATCTCAAATCAAAATTGAGTGAAGAAAAACAGCGTATCGCCAAGCTTCAGGCTCGGATATTAGAGTATATGGAACAAGAAGGCGTTGAGCGGGTTTTTGGAGAAAATGGCATTATTGGTAAGTCTCTTCGGGCTACCTACAAATACGACGAACAAAGACTGCGCGAGATTCTTGAGCCTCTGGATAAATGGGAGAGCGTACTTAAAGTCGATGGCGTTGCTTTGCGAAATATTTTGGCAGTACTACCAGCAGAAGCCAAGGGTGCCGTTGCCAAGGCGAAGGTACTAGATAAACAAAGCGTCAGTCTTTCAGTAAAAAAAGTAAAAGGTGATCTGGAAGAATCCGATATCAACGAAATTGTAGAATAGAAAAAACTGCCCCAGAAGAGGCAGTTTTTTGTTTGTCTCGAAAGACTATTTCCGGAATGCTTTGACGATAGCGATCAAGATGACAGCTCCCAAAAGCGCGACGAGAAAACTGTAGAGGTTGAATCCGGTGACACCGGTTTCTCCAAAGAAACTCATGACGTATCCACCAACGACTGCGCCAACGATACCAACAACGATATTTAATATAGCGCCTTGGTTAGCATCTGTGCCCATTACCATTGAAGCGATCCAACCGACAAGGGCTCCAAAAATAATCCAAAGTAGAATACCCATATATGTGTTTTTAATAGTTATAAAACGAGTTTTTATGCCCGCTTATATTTGGTCTTGTGATCCAAGTTTTTCTTGTGCCTCAGTCGAACTGACTGGGCGACCCATAGCCAAAAGTCTGACTATGCCGATAGCAATGATCCAATAGACAAGCATCGCGAGGAGTGTTGTCCATTCGAATACGCTTCCTTCAACGTAGAGATTTCGAAATACGGCTTCAAATGGGCCCGTAAAGAGACCGGAAAATCCATAGACGAAATCTGTAAACCCTGCACCAGGATTTGCCTGAAGGAGTCTTAGGACGAATCGAAGAAGAAGTACGGCTTCGATAATCGTCAGGAGGTACCAGACAATCTGAGCGCCTTTATAGAGTGATTTTGTTGCTTCCATAATACTCGTGTCTTAAATGATTTAGAGATTAAGGATGAACGAAAAGGAACTTCCTTGTCGAAATATGCTATCGACCAAAAGATATTTTACAAGGTTCTACCTCTATTATACCACAAAATCTATTTTTTTGCTGGAAGATTTACCCTCGGAAAACCACTTCAATATTGTTTCCATCCGGATCAATGACAAAGGCACCGTAGTAGTGTTCTCCGTAATCTGGACGTGGACCAGGCGCTCCGTTATCTTTTCCTCCTGCTTTGATTCCTGCCTCATGAAAACTCTTTACCTCCTCCTCACTTTTAGCACAGAAAGCAATATGGCATTTAGCAACCGCATCATCTCCGGAAAGCCAGAGTCTTGTTTCGTTATTTTCGCCGATACTGCAACCTTTGATACCGAGTCCCCAGCTTTCAATGTCTGCAATATCCAAAACAACAGTATAGCCCAGGGGTTTCAGAGCTTCCCGATAGAAATCTCGACTTTTCTCAAGATTACTTACGTTGAGGGATACATGATCAATCATAAAATTAAGGGAATAGTTTAATTATTTTTTACTAAGAAGGTTTCTATTTTTTCTATCATATCAGTCGAGTCACTGTACGTAATGAATTTTTTGGTTACGAATCCAAGGGATCCAGAAATACTACTCCCCTCTTCTGATATACAAAGAATAGGGATATTGAATATATCTGCCCAGCCAAGTTCTATTCCTTGACCTGTTGAGGGCAGTGATACTTCCGCTAGGATAAGGTCGCAACTTTTGATCACTTCTTTTGTCACCGTTTCGTAACCCTTTTCTTTGGGGAAGTAGAATTCGTGTTTTTGGCCAAGAGAAGAGTTTTGAAGCGGCAGATAGAGTTTATGTATAAAGTCGAAATTGCTCGCGTGAGCCACAAAGATTTTCATAGATCTACAAATTACACTAAATGGAACTTAATTAAAAAGCTCGATATTTTGAGGTAAATCCTCTTTCCTTACTTGGATTCGTTCTAGAGGCGTGACTGATTGAGTACTTATGAATTCTACCCCATTGTTGTCCCGTTGTTGAAATTGTTCTTTTTTAAAAACATATACCCATCCGGAAGCATCTTCAGAAATCTGCGAAAGTGTATCTTGGCTCGCTCTAAATATAAGCTTTCCATCTATTGTTCCTGACCCGGATCTATAACCAGATGGACAATTTATTTCGTTGATAAGAGCCATGAAAATGGCGTATTCTACTTTGTCAGAGGCATAGACAGCGGGAATTCCATCAAGTTCTTGTTTCTCGTTTTCAAAGTTGTACGCTTGGCGTGGTTCTAACGAATCCAAGGCTACTCCACTCCCATGAAATACAAAGCCACCCTCTTTTTCCAGTTCCAAGAGTCGAAGCTTATTTTCAGACAACCGAGTAATCATAACGCGTATTGGTTGGAGCTTTGTGTTGAGATTTTTTATTCAATTTCTATGAGGAGTGGAGAGTGATCAGATACTTCGTCTGGAAGGACTCTAAAGTCTTTAACGATTACTTCTGAGGAAACAAGGATATAATCTGCGAATTTATTTTCCTTGTCATAAAAGCTTGTACGAGTAGAAGTAATCCCATGCTCCTTTACTAAATTTCTCATTCCTTTCTCTACGATAGCTAGGCTCTCAGTATCAGGACTGAGATTAAAGTCTCCACAGAGAATCTTCTGATCACTACTCTTGTTTAGGAATTCAGAGATTTTTCGAGACTGCTCTAAACGATCTGGTGTATCTGTTTTTCCTTGGCCATTCCAAAGTCCATGAACATTTGCGATAAGAGTAGGTTTTCCACTTATGTTTAGTCGAATATATTGGAGGTTCCTACTATGAATCCCCCTTTGTTCGGGGTTATTATTTTCGAATATAAAGACATCCCCCTCTTCTTCAATGGTAATATTTTTACGAATAAATATTGCTTGACCATAGAAATCTTCAAAAGCTGGCCTAAAGTACCCTTCGTATAAGGGTAAAGCATTTTTAATGTCTATGAATAAATTGTGCGCATCTTCTGAGCGAGCGTCTGGTTCTTTCCCCTCTGCTTCGTGATAGATTTCCTGAAGACAAAAGATATCAATATCTTTGTTCTTTTTAAAAAAATCCATTAGCGGTTGATGGATTCTTCCTGCCCAGGTATTTAGTGAGATAATTTTCATAAACTTGTTGAGGCTATGAGACGATGTTGGAACTTATTTACAATGCTAAAAGCACTTTATTTTTACGCTGAATCTCTGATAGTTTTTATTATTTCTAATAAAAACTGCTCCGTGTTAGGTTTTAAGCCAAGATCATGGGGTGCTTTGATGCCTACTGGTTTAGTTGGTCTCATAACTGGTCCATCTGTAGCAATTCCGAATGAATATATTTGAGCTAGACTATCTTTCCCTTCGATATGTTCTATAAGATGATTCCTTACGTCCCTTACGCCAATAGGATTAAACTTTTTAAATCCCGGTATCTGATTTAGTCTTTTTTTTACCGCCCACATATTGTGATAGTAAGATTCGCTCTCTAAATGTAATTGCACCACCTCTTCTTGATTAACGTCAGATTCTTTTAAGTCACCTAAATCATAAAATCTAGCTTTTGCTGAAGAAATTTTATTTAACTTCCCACCAGTTGAAGCTAAAAATTTTGCTAATTCAGGATCTTTTTTTGCAGCCTCATTAAGAGTTTCTAATAGTGTTTTTTCATCATTAAAATAAGCCTCTGCTCTGATAAGACCGGGATCTCTC
Organism: Patescibacteria group bacterium; assembly: GCA_038062975.1. Classification (GTDB taxonomy): domain Bacteria; phylum Patescibacteriota; class Minisyncoccia; order Moranbacterales; family UBA1568; genus UBA1568. The sequence continues at coordinate 11,343 of JBBTWC010000015.1, forward strand.
TTTAGTAGTGAGTCGTTAGCTTTAATAATTACAAAATTTTGCTTTTTTATAACATTGAGTCTAGCGATTGCTTCTAAGAGAGATCTTTTTTCTTCTGAATTTAAGGAGGAACTCAAGGAGTAATCTTTTAGATATTTTATTGATTCATTAAATAATTTTTCCATGACCTTATTAATTATATAGATAGCCTTAAATCACCATCAATCTTACTTGTTAGGCAAGATGATTTTACCCTAGACCGATTCATGTTTTTTTGCTTCAACTTTTTTTTCTAATTCATTTAGAAAGTTTTGAATAACTTGAAAAACAGACTCACAAGATTTTGTAATTTCTCCGACAGTTCTTTTTTTTGTATCCCATTTATCAGTTGATTTTAAAGTAATATCTAGTTCATGAGTAATTTTATTCCTTATTTCAAAAGCTTTTTTAAAGTCCGCCTCGGAAGTACCTTCTATAATCTTTTTTGTTTCTAATTCAAAAGCTGCTCCGACACGGAATACCTCTTCAGCAGATTGTAAACTCCCGCTAAAATTCTTTTTGTATTTTTCTAATAAAACAGTTCTAGGGTCCGAGCTACATAAAATTGAGCTCAGAAAAGAGTAATCAAAATCATTAAAAGGATTCTCTTCTTTTTGTTTTATAGAGTTTCTTGAGGAGTGATTCTTATTTTTTATTCTTTTTTCTATAAAATCTTTAAAGCTTTTTTCTGCGCCCTCACTTTGATTTATAACTTCTTCTAAGCAGTCTTCTACAAGAGTTTTTAAAATACTATCTAGACCCGCACAAGCAAAGATTACGGTTGCTCTTAAAAGATCTTGTTTTTGATGAGTAGGCGCTCCCGGAGTTCCATCTGAATATGTGTCATAGAAGTTATTTACAGCATCAACACTTCTTTGAAAAATCTTCTTTGAATTTTTAAGATGTCCACTTTTAGGTATGGTAATTGTATAGACAAACTTTTTCTTCGTAGCTTTCTTTACAACTTTTTTCTTTGTAAGAGCTTTAGTAGCCATAGGTATTCAGGTTATCTTTTTTGCAACTCTATGTCTTGAGTTCCTGGGATATAGATATAACTCGCGTAGCCTGGATAACCCGGATAGCCTGGATAACCCGGATAGCCTGGATAACCCGGATAGCCTCTGTAAGGAGTAAAATATTTTTTTAATAATCTTTTGTCACTTGTATTAAACCCAGTAAAGATATGCCCTAAGTAATTTCCGTGAATATCTACTACCTCTTCATCATTCCAGGGTAACCATCCAATCCACTGTACTTCTGAATCATAGATATATCTCCCAACTCTAAAACCGATCCATCTTCCAGATGAATCAAATAAAAAATCAAAATTTCTTTTTTCTTGAGGCATTATTTTCTTAATCTAAAAGACTTTTTAAGTCTTTTAATCTAGTTTCAAGTATATGTTACAATCTAAATAACAACTAAATTATATGCCTAAACTGTAGCTTTTGCTATGGCATGGTTTAGATCCGTAACCATGAACACTGTCTCCTGATCGGTACTTGTTCATGGTTCCTTCCCGAAAGGTTAGGCGGGCTATTCGCAAGAGTAGCCAACGACGAAGGACTTTTTTGTATATATTATGCAGACAGTTACACTTCTTGTAGTTGCATTTCTATTCCTTGTTTCCCTTAAACTACTTAAGGTGTTTCTTGATAGAAAACAGACTACTCCTTTTTTGTATGAAGCAAAACCTTCTTTGATGACAGAAAGCGAGAAGATCTTCTATAAAACTCTCAAAGAAGTGGTAGACAATCGATATGATATTTTCCCCCAAGTTAGCGTTATGGAGCTTGTACGAATTCCTAAGGGGCTTGCATTCAAACAAAAAACACTTCTAAAGAATAAGATACAAGCTAAGCATGTAGATTTTGTTCTTTGTGAAAAAGAAACTACTCAACCAGTCTTGGTTATTGAGTTGGATGGCTGGAATCATGAGGAGAAAAAAACTCAAGAAAGAGACAGGTTTCTTAGGGAGCTTTGGTCCTCTGTAAACCTTCCCTTCCTGTCTGTATCTACTCAAACAAATTACATCCCCTCTGAACTAGAGAGGGATATAAAGATAAAGCTCGGAATTCTTTCAGGATAAAAACTTGAATCTGATTGAGGAGGAGGGATTGAACTACTCGCTTCGTTGCGTTCTATAGGACTTCCGCCCTCTAGCCCCTTCGGGTCACCCCAAACTGAGAAACAAGTGTTTCCCCGACCCCCTTCCTGTTCGAACCCCTCTCGATAAACAAAAAAGCCGACCAATTGGCCGACTTCTTTTATTTGTTGGGGAGGAGGGATTCGAACCCCCGCATGATAGGACCAGAACCTATTGCCTTACCGCTTGGCTACTCCCCAGAAGTATTTTGAAAACTTTCCCTATTCTACACGATTCTCGGATTTTTTCAAGAGAAAAGCCGCTTTCCGAAAGGAGTTTCGAAGAGCGGCTGAGTTGGCCCCGGCAGAGGCTTTTTGAAGAGATTCTTTTCGGCAGTTAGTCTGCCTTCGGCTTGATTGGCGGAAGGAGGCACTCTCGGCGTTTCAATGCTTCGATAACCTCGATGAGCTCGTTGTAGAGCATCCCGCCACACTTCTTGGACATGGCCAGGTAGTAGGTTTGGATGCAACAGATCTCTTCCTCCACCCAAGCGTCGTCACCGAGTTTGTATGGAGTCATTGCGTTGTGCAACTTTTCCGCGACTTTGATGCGGACTGGCGTGATAGGCGCAACCAAGAGCAGGTTCTCTAGGAAACGCTGGTCACGTTCGTCTTTGTCGAGGATGTGCTTGAACCGGTTGCGGTTGCACCAGTCGGCGATCGTGGCCACTTCGCTTCCAAGCCTGCCGGCAAGTCTTGCGTAGGGCCACTTCAGGTTGTCCTCGGGAACGTCATGAACGTTTGCTCCTGAGAGTTCGTTCACATCCGTAGAACAGAGGTACTCGCCTAGGATGCCTCCACTGACGATCTTGGGGTGATTGGCGTACTCTTCGCCCGTGAGATGCCTGATCTGGCCCTGATGAGCCTGATCACAGGTTTCGAGTGACTCCATCAGGAGGCCGTGCTCGGGACTTCCACAAGCGAAGGCGGCCCGATAGATATCATAGATCCGATTCGGATCTTCCTGGTGCGAACGGAGCACCCGGATGAGTCTTTCCAAAGCCATGGCTTTGTTCCCCTTCTCTGGGTGCTAGTTGAAGTTGGTAAGCTACTAAAGAGCTTAGAATAGACAAAAAAAGCCTCTCCGTCAAGGAAAGGCTCTCTTTGTTTGGGACTCTTTATGCTTTCAAGTAGCGCTTAATAGCCAGGATACTACTGAGTACTCCAAGGAAGATACCGAGGAAGATAAGGGATCCAAGGATAATAAAGAAGTTGTTTAGGTAGAGATTCATGAAGTTACCCTGAGGAATAGCTCCCTGAGTAAGCGGTGCGATGTAGTACGCAATACCAAAGAGGAACAACATGGTAAATATCGCAGCCGAGAGACCATAGAGGACTCCTTCAAAGACATACGGAGTACGAACGTACAGGTTTGAAGCTCCTACCAGACGCATGATTTCAAATTCCTGACGATGTGAGTAGATCGTGATACGAATCGTATTGAAGGTTATGAGAATGGCGATAAAGATGAACATGGTTCCAAGGAACAAGCCGGCTTTTCTGGTAGCAGTATTAATCTTTTCGAGGCGTTCAAAAATCTTCTTGTTTCGTTCATAGTTGATACGACTGATGTCATTTTGAAAGGTAGAGCTCTCAATTTGATCAACAATGAGTGGATAATTTTCTGGTGTAACTGCTTTGATAACCAAAGATGCGAGAAGCGGATTCTCTCCAATTTCTTCGATAGCTTGAGTAATCACAGGATCATTCCCGCTTTGAGCGATGAAATCTTCCAATGCCTTATCACGAGAGATGTACTGTACCGATGAAATTTCTTTTGTGTATTTTGAAAGTTCATCTTTGATTTCCAGGATTCTTTCTTCTTTAACATCTGGATTAAAAGAAACACTCACGGTTACTTTTTCCTTCATGTTTTGAAGCACGAGGTGTGTAGTAAGTCCAAGGAGCGCCGAAAGGCTAACGATGAAGAGCGAAAGAGTCAAAATACTTACGGTTGCAAAAGAAAGCCAGCCATTTCTTTTGAAATTGAGCATTCCTTCTTTAAATGTTCTCCAGAGCTTTAAAATTTTCATAGCGTTTCTCGTTAGACCTTTTGTATTGGTTGTTTGTTGAGTGTTGGCGTGGAAGTCACGTATTTTCCTTTGTGTTCGTCACTGACAATCGCTCCATCGTTTAGAGCAATAACACGCTTGCCAAGGTGATCAACAATTCCTTTGTTGTGGGTAGCCAGGATCACTGTTGTTCCAAAAGAATTGATTTCTTGGAGGAGACGAATAATTTCTTCAGTAGAATGCGGATCAAGGTTTCCGGTTGGTTCATCAGCAATGATTACTTTTGGACGATGAATCAGGGCGCGCGCCAAAGAGACTCTCTGTTGTTCACCACCGGAGAGTTGCTTCGGAAATTTGTGCATTTTGTTTCCGAGACCAACAATCTCAAGGATTTCTGGTACTTCGGCATTGATTTCATCGGTTTCTCGCCCGTCTACTTCGAGTGCGTAGGCAACATTCTCAAAAGCAGTCTTTTGTGGGAGGAGTTTGTAATCCTGAAACACGGTTCCAATATTGCGGCGAAAGAATGGGAGGTGCTTACGGTTGATTTTTGAAATAGGACGTTCGTTGAAGTACACTTCACCTTCTGAAGGAACCTCTTCGGCGTAGATAAGCTTGAGCAAAGTAGACTTTCCTTCACCACTCGCACCAACCAAAGAGACGAACTCTCCAGGCATAATTGAAAACGAGAGATTTTCAAGAACACGATTATCTGGTGGAAACGCCTTGGTAACGTTTTCAAAGCGGATGATAGGTTGCAAGTCTGGCATAGTCGTTTGAAAAAATTTGTTTTAATTTGTATTAAGAAAGCGGAGTTCGCTTTCGATAAACATCTGAATATTTCCATCAAGTACTCCGGCTGCGTCACTTGTTTCGGTCTTGGTGCGATGGTCTTTAACAAGTGTGTATGGCTGAAGGACATATGAGCGAATCTGATTCCCCCATTCAGCACTCTTGTATTCACCGCGGAGTTCTTGTTTTTCTTTTTCTTGTTCCTCGATTTTTCTTTGAGCGAGTTTAGAACGAAGCATTTTCATAGCTTCTTCTTTGTTCTGCAACTGAGAGCGTTCACTTTGAGATGCCGCGACAATACCAGTAGGAATATGTGTGACACGTACAGCACTTTCTGTTTTGTTGACGTGTTGTCCTCCGGCACCAGATGCTCGATAGGTATCGATGCGGAGTTCATCAGCGGTGAGTGCAACTGTGGCATCATCTTCGATAACCGGCATGACTTCTACTGATGCAAAGGATGTCTGACGGAGATTCTTGGCATTAAAAGGAGAAAGTCGCACAAGGCGATGGATTCCCGCTTCACCCTTCATGAATCCGTAAGCATAATTGCCCTCAATCTGAATCGTAGCGCTTTTGATTCCTGCTTCTTGTCCCCGAGATTCCTCGATGACTTTGGCACGCATACCTGTAGAGCGCTCGCAATACCGAAGGTACATCCGAAGAAGCATTTCTGCCCAATCCTGAGCGTCTACTCCTCCGGCACCACTTCTGATAGTCAAAAGAGCGCTTTTGATGTCGTATTCCCCCCCGAGAAGGACATCCCACTCTCTTTCTTCTACTGCATTCTCAGCGTTTGTGTATGCTTTCTCTAATTCAGAAACTTCACTTTCGGAAAGGTTTTCCAAAGAAGAAAGCTCCTCCAAACTTTGAAGGTCATGCTCGATAGTCTCAAAAGAGGCTCGCTGTTGTCTGAGAACTTCTAGTTCCTGCATCACGCGCCCCGCTTTTTGGGGATCATCCCAAAAATTTGGAGCATCACTTTCTTGTTTCAGTGATTGGATACGGGCTTCTTTTTTCTCCCAGTCAAAGATAGTCCTGCAAATGCAGGAGTTTTTGTCGAAGAACTTGTACTTTTTCTTGCATTCCTTCCATGTGTGACAATATACCACATTTTCCTGTCTCTCGAAAGGTGTGAGTTGATAAAAAAGTCTTTTTACCGTACGATAGAAAGCGTTTCAGAAAGCCAAGACACCTGCCCGCCTGTGGCGGGGCTCAGTTTTTTTTGTAAGCCATCTTAGCTCAGTTGGTAGAGCGACGCACTCGTAACGCGTAGGTCTCCGGTTCGATCCCGGAAGATGGCTCAAT
>JBBTWC010000016.1:0-4958 GCA_038062975.1 Patescibacteria group bacterium
TCCATGGCAAAGTTACGCCCAGTAAGACTGGCAATTTTTCCGGCGCCAACGAGTCGAAGTTCACGAAGAAATTCTTTGAGCTGTTGGACGCCGGCCGTTGGCGCGGAGTCGCGTCCATCGGTAAAGACATGCACAAAGACGTCTTCAAAGTTTTCATTCTTTGCAAGACGAAGGAGTGCCAGAAGGTGGTCTTTGTGAGAATGAACACTTCCTGGGCTGACGAGTCCCATGAGATGAAGTTTCGTTTTGTTCTCTTTGGCAGCTCGGATAGCGTCGAGTAGAGCTTCATTTTTGTAGAAGTCCCCGTCTTGAATAGCCAGAGAAATACGGGGCATGTTCTGGTAGATAACGCGCCCAGCACCCATGGTCATGTGTCCCACTTCGCTGTTTCCGGCAGTATTCCATGGAAGACCGACAGAAATACCCGATGCCTGGAGGGTAACGAGGGGATAGTAGCGGTTGAATTTTTCGAAGGTTGGTAGAGTGGCTTCCCGGATCGGATTGCCTTGAATATTATTGGAAATTCCCCATCCATCGAGGACAATAAGAACGACTGGTCGGTACATTTTTGTATTCAGAACTCACTTTTTATCTTTTCTTTTCTTATCATAGCACTGTCTTTCTCCTTTTGACAAAAGGCTTTTTGGCGGATATGATGTGGGTACAGCATAAATTAATGATTTTTACCCGAAATCCGTCAGTAATAAGAATGAAGAGCAGTAACGCACGGTCATTTCTATGAAGCAGTCTTTCTTTCAGAAGGAAAAAAGTACCGAAAAAAGCCACCAATAGGAGAGGTGGCGCGTTTTGTTGTTTCTCTTTGACGAACGTTGGGTAGAGTATACAGCTATGGAATTTAATATTATTTTTATCCTGCTCTCAGCAGTCTTTTTGATTGTTGGTTCAGGTGCCGGGTACTGGTTTCGCCAGAATCTTGCAAAGAAGCAGCTTTCAACGGCAGAGGGTCAGGCAGCCAAGATGTTGGAAAAGGCAGAAGCCGAGTCCAAAGAATTGACGCTTGAGGCCAAGAACAAGGCAGTAGAAATTCTTGAAGAAGCCAAAAAGGCAGAGCGCGCTCGAGAAGAAAAGATCGCGAGTGTAGAAGAGCGTATTGAGAAGCGCGAGTCTTTGGCTGAGAAGTTGCACCAGGAAAACGAAGACGAAAAGCGACGTCTCTTGAGTAAGGCTGAGGAGATAAAGGCTATTCAAGAAGAAACTGAGAAGGTGCGAAGCGAAGAAGTGACGAAGCTTCAGCAGCTTTCGGGTCTTTCTAAGGATGATGCTCAGAACGAACTTTTTCGTTTGATTGAAGAAGAAAGCAAGGAGGCTTTGGTGAAGCGCATGTCAAAGTTGGAAAAGGAAGGACATGAGGAGCTTGAGAAACGCTCGTTGAATATCATGGCGACGATTATCCAAAAGTACTCTCGTTCTCATGTTTCAGAATTTACTACAACCACTGTTTCTATTCCTTCCGATGAGGTAAAGGGAAAGATCATCGGAAAAGAAGGGCGCAATATTCGCGCGCTCGAGAAAGAAACCGGAGTGGAATTGATCGTTGATGACACACCAGAAACCGTTATTATTTCTGGTTTTGATCCAGTGCGACGTGAAATTGCTCGTATTGCCTTGGAGAAGTTGATCAGTGATGGACGTATTCACCCAGCTCGTATTGAAGAGGCTGTGGAAGAGGGAAAGAAAGAGATTGATACGAAGATCAAAGAAGCGGGTGAAGCAGCTGCCTATGACGCTGGTATCGCCGGTCTTCATCCGAAGCTTCTCTATATCTTAGGGCGCCTTCGTTTCCGTTATAGCTACAAACAAAACGTACTTCTTCATTCACTCGAAGTTTCCTATCTAGCCGGCGCATTGGCAGCTGAACTTGGTGCTGATGTCTCTTGTGCCAAGAAAGCAGGACTTTTGCATGATATTGGGAAAGCAGTAGACCATGAAATCGAAGGGACGCATGTGAAGATTGGTATGCGTATCTTGGAGAAGTTTGGAATTGGTCAAAATGTTATTGATGCTATGAAGTGTCATCATGATGAGTATCCACACCTGACGATTGAGGCTTTTATCGTTACAGCTGCTGATGCTATTTCCGCTGCTCGCCCAGGAGCTCGCAAAGAAACAGCTGAAAAATACATCAAGCGTCTTGAAGAGCTGGAAGCTTTGGTGAACTCTTTCCCAGAAGTAGAAAAATCCTATGCTATTCAAGCAGGACGTGAAGTGCGTATTTTCGTGAATCCAGAAAAGACAGATGATCTCAGTGCTATGAAATTGGCTCGGGATATTGCAAATCGTATCGAAGAAGAATTGAAGTATCCAGGAGAAATCAAAGTCAACGTTTTCCGAGAGACTCGCGCGGTAGAATATGCCCGTTAGGAATGTATACGGTATTGCATTGTTTGAAAAAAAGGCTTAAAATCAGGGGTAGGAGGTGACAACTTGCAATTCCGATGGACATCGGGATTCTAAACTAGAAAGGCAGGTGGGAAGTATGAAAAACGTAAACAAAGACACGCTCGTTCACGCGATCGTTGACAAGACCGAGCTTTCAAAGAAGGACGTGGAAGCGATGCTTGAGTGTATGATTGATCAGATTACCAAGGAGCTTCAGAGTGGCAACAAGGTGACTCTCACCGGCTTTGGAACTTTCAAGGTTTCAAATCGTGCTGCACGCGAAGGAATCAATCCTCAGACAAAGGCTAAGATCATGATTCCAGCTATGACTGTTCCGAAATTTACTGCTGGGAAGACCTTGAAAGAGGCTGTAAAGTAGTATTGGAAACCAAAACCGCCTCTTGGCGGAAAAAAGATAGAGCCGTAACCCGCCATTTGGCGGGTTGTTGCTTTCTGTTGACTTCTTCTCTTGGGATGCGTATGATAGGAGAGTTCGATATTTCACTATATCGGGGTGTCGTATACCGGTAGTACACGTGTTTTGGGTACACGTTGACAGGGTTCAATTCCCTGCACCCCGACTCTTTATGAAAAAAGTAGTCACCATTGGCGGAGGAACCGGAAGCTTTATGCTTCTTTCAGGGCTGCGGAAGTATCCGATTGAGCTCTCGGCCATTGTCTCTATGGCAGATGACGGAGGATCAACAGGGGTGCTCCGCGATGAGCTTGGAGTCCTTCCTCCTGGTGATGTACGCCAGTGCTTGGTAGCGCTTTCTGAATCTTCAGATATCTTGCGAGATCTCATGAACTACCGTTTTGCCAACGGCGGTCTTTCAGGACACAGCTTTGGGAATCTCTTTCTTTCTGCTTTGGAAAAAATTACCGGAAGCTTTAGTGAGGGTGTTTTGGAAGCTTCCAAGATTTTGAATGTAAAGGGAGAGGTTATTCCAGTCACGGCTACGGACACCAGTCTCAAGGTAAAGCTTGCTGATGGCACAGTACTTTCCGGTGAACATGAAATTAATACCAGTAAACTGATTGGAAAAATAGGTATTAAGCGAGCCTTTCTTGCACCACAGGCCAAGGCCAACAAAAAAGCGATCGAGAAGATTCTTTCGGCTGATTTGATTGTGATTGGCCCGGGGAATCATTATTGCAGTATCCTTCCGAATCTGTTGGTAGAGGGGATTCCAGAGGCTATTTTAAAGTCAAAGGCGAAAGTTGTTTACAATTGCAATCTTTCAAACAAGCGTGGGCATACCGATGGGTTTTCTTTGGATGATTATGTGGATGAGATAAACGGCTTTCTCGGAGGGGACCGAATAGACTTTGTAACTTTCAATACAAAAAAAGCGAGTGAAGCTTTGGTGAAGCGTTATAAGCAAAAAGATGGGGGATTGGTAACGTTTGAAGAAGAAGATCGTGCTAGACGCGGGTATCGAGTCATCCGAGCCGATCTCTTGAGTCGTATAAAGACGAAGCACGATCCGTCAGATAAGATTTCTGCTGAGCGTTCATTTATCCGTCACGATGGAGAGCGACTGGCCAAGGTGCTTATTATGCTTCTGGAACTTGGAGAGTATGAGAGTATCCTTCGGGATATTGTCTAGATTAGTTTTCTCGTATACAGTGTAAATAAAGCCTTTTCTGGACTCTTGACAGAGTCTTGTAAATATGCTATATTACACCGTTAAGTTCTTTCAATATTTCGAGCTTTTACTTTGTTGGTAGCTTGTTTTTTCTTTCTCGATAAGGGAACAGCAAGCTACCAGCAATGGAGCAAAACGGCAAAAGGGAGATTCCCGCCATGTCCAAGATGACGCGTCGCTGCTCGATGAGCGGCCTCTATGAGAATTCCTCCTCCAAGATCCTGCTGATCGGCGCCGACAACGGCCACCCCGACCACTCGGCGCCGTCCGCGCTGGGCCTGACCGACGACCCGCTGGCCGACCGCCTGGGCTGATCGCCGGCGGCGCCTCAGATGAGGCGCGCCTCCGGAGAGTGATCTCCGGAACGACTGAAGGGAGAGACTCCATGTCTCACTGGTCCGGGCATCCGCCCTAGCTAAGCTGTACTGGCCTCGTGCCATTCAGCTGTGATTCCTCTTTTGGAAAGGGTTATACGATGTGCAAGCATCGTCATCCGCCGTAGCGTAGCTCTCGAAATATCTTCCCCCAGTTAGGCACTAAAAGCCGTCACGACTGAGGGAGCCCTCAAATTTTTTATCTCTGCAGAAGAGCCCGCGCCCCCTTGAGGAAACTTTCTCAAGGGGGCGCAACACTTTTTTGACAGAGGAAAGCCAAAAAGATACAATGAAAAGCGTATTTCCCTTATTTTCTGCCATGAATGCATTTACGCTTACTCTAAAAGAATCTCGCGAGGTTGCCGATGGCACTCGCCTTTTTATTTTCGATAAACCAGAAGGATACGAGTTTCAGGCAGGGCAATATGTTGCTTTGACCGTTCCAAACTTAATAGCTCCAGATGAGAAGCGAGGTATTCGTTCCTTTTCTCTTTCGTCTGCTCCGTGTCAGGATGAAATTTGGTTCACGATGCGT
>JBBTWC010000016.1:5058-9575 GCA_038062975.1 Patescibacteria group bacterium
AAGCATGTGGACAGAATAGCGGATTCCCTGTACTATATTGTGGGTTCCCCAGATTTCATTACAGCTATGGAAACCATGGTTCTTGGTCTCGGTGTACCAAAGGAGCAGATTAAGAAAGATCCTTTTACGGGATTGACTCGGCCAAAAACGGCCTAAAAAAGCGGGTATTGTATAATGGTATTACATCAGCCTTCCAAGCTGAGGACAGGGGTTCGATTCCCCTTACCCGCTCTAGTAAAGTAAAAAGAATGGCCTCGCGTCATTCTTTTTACTTTTTTATGGTATGTGCGAATCGAAGGGCGTGAGTAGAAAGTTAATGGTAACGGCATGCGTTATAATAGAGGTATGCCATCTTTTCTCTACAATCAGGATCAATCAGGGTCATCAAAGAAACAGCTTATCTGGTCTTTGGTCTTTTTGCTTCTCTCTGCGATTGTTATTGGTATAACGATCATGTTGTACTTGCAGGATCGAACCAAAAAAGAGGAAGCGCTGAAGATTGAGGCGGTACGTATCCAAGAGGAACAGGAGATTGCCTTATGGGTGGAGGAACAAAAAGAAAACAACATTACACAAGAGACTATGCCACCAAGCGATCTTGGAAATGAGAAGGAAGAGACAATTCTTCCGCTTCTTCCTCCGCCAGCACCGCCCTCTATGGACCGTATGAAGAAGAAGGGGTGTGTAGCGGACGGATTTCTTTCGGGTTATGGAGGAGATATTAATTCTTCTATTGCTCTTGTGAATCGCTCACAGTGTTACTATATGCACCGAGCCTTAGAAACGTGGCTGAAACCACCGGATTTTAAACTCGCTCGGAAGATTCAAGAGAAAGTGACGAAGCCCAATACGGTATACGGTATGTTTATCGCGGAAGCTATTAAAACCAATGCAGACTATAGATTTCCTGCAGAGGACCGAGACTTTGACTTTAGGGAGATGTGTCGCAAAGGAAGTAAGAACTATTGGGGCGAGCACAGCTGTAAACCTTCTTTGGAAAGAGAGGAATATCGGAAGTATATTCGTTATATCACTGAAGAAGCGATGAATATGGGAATTCAAAGTTTTCTTTTCGGACAGGTGTTCTATCAGGACTCGGCTGATCTTGAAAAAAGCTTTATGCCAGAAGTGATACAAGAAATGCGCGAGTATGCAGAGTTTCGGGGAATGGAGATTGTTATTGGAGCGCAGACGAACGATATTACCGATGAAAAGTATTTACGTTTGTTTGATTACATTGAAGGGGGTGTCGGATTATTGGACGATGGGAGAGTTGAAGAGGGTCCTTGTTTTTCTCGTTGGTGGAAGAAGCCAGGAGATTGGTGTTGGGCGCTTCTCTGGCACCATGAATTTTCGGATAAAGCCAATAATGTATTTCTTCATTTTGATTGGAGCGGGAAACTGGGAGATGATATGAGTGTTTTTACGAAGATGGATGAGCAAGAGCGTGCAGAGACACTCCGGCAACTCCATCGTAAATTTACGAGTAGCGGAAAAGGATTCCTTTTGCCACTTCTTGCAACACTGCATAAGGACAATAACGGGTGTCATGGTCCCAAGGAGCGTTTTTATTCTGCCAGTCGGAAATACAGTTGTCAGGATGAAGAAGTGATCAATGATATTCTTCGTTAAAGAAAGAATGTATCGTATCAAGAAGGAGCGAGATTTGATATACTAAAGAAAACAATACTGCATGGAAGCAATAAAAAAATTTACACGAACGAAAGAAGACTTTGAATGTGAAAAGTGCGGAGCATTCGTAGAGGGAGATGGGTATACGAACCATTGTCCGCACTGTCTCTATAGTTTACATGTTGATATTTATCCAGGTGATCGTAAGGCAGGGTGTGGTGGGCTTATGGATCCGGTCGGTTTAGAGGAGAAGAATGGACGCTATCGAGTGACGCATCAGTGTCTGATATGCGGATACACAAAAATAAACATGATAAGTAAGGATGATGATTTTTCTGTCGTTCTGGCTATCGCAAAAAAGATAGCAGAAGAAAAAAACAGATAGAATTTTCTCAAAACAAAAACTTCCATATGTTGTGGAATAAATTTTCTCTTGAAGATACGCTCGGGGCTCTCGCTTTGCTCCAAGGATCTCTTTCTGGATTGGATCCAGAAGAGGCAGAGCATCGATATCAAAAAGGCACACGAGAGCATATAAAAAAACAAGATGGATTCTTGTGGAAAATTATTCGGCGCAGAGCAAAGTCGTCTTTTTTGTATATTTTGGCAGTGGCGGCTGTTCTTTCTTTTTTTCTGGGGCAATTTATTGAAGCACTTTTGATACTGCTTTTTATTGCGGTCAACATCACGCTTGAGACATATCAGGAATATCATTCTGAGAAAGCAGCACAGATGCTGAAACGCTACCTGGTAACGCATAGTCGTGTGCGTCGCAAGGGCCAAGTGATATCTGTTGAAAGTGACAAGATTGTTGTCGGAGATATTGTGATTCTTGAAGTTGGAGATCGTCTTCCAGCGGACATCCGATTTTTCTCTGTGAATGGTCTTGAGATTGATGAGAGTATTATGACAGGTGAGAGTATGTCAGTAGCAAAGACGAATGCTCTCCTGCAGACTCCTCCGGTAGAAATGAATGAGGCCAAGAATATTGGATTTGCTGGAACGGTAGTAACAGCTGGGAAAGGAGAAGGTATTGTTTTTGCGATTGGCAAAGAGAGCGCTTTCGGTGATATCGCAACTCTTTCAGAAGAAACAGAACGAGTGACTCCGTTTGAAAAGGAGATAGCTGTGTTTAGTAAGTTTATTCTCAAGCTCGTTCTCTTTACTCTCGCCCTCATCTTTTTTGTAAATATTCTTATTCGAGGAGGGGAGACGAATATAGTGGAGCTCCTTATTTTCTCTTTGGCTCTTGCTGTTTCAGTTATCCCTGAAGCCCTTCCGGTCATTATTACCGTTGCGCTTTCGCGTGGATCGCTTCGTTTAGCTCAGAAGAAGGTAGTCGTAAAGCGACTTTCTGCTATTGAGGATCTTGGGAGTATTGAAGTGCTTTGTACTGATAAAACTGGGACTCTGACAGAAAATGCGCTCTCCGTAGCCAATATTAAGTCTGATAATTCTAAAGAGTGTATAGAGGCAGCATTTACTGCGTGTCTAGAAAACCCTACGGACCGAGCTTCGCTCCATGATGCTTTTGATCTGGCTTTGTTTCGAACACTGACACTCGATGAGCGGGAAGAAGCGGGGCGTCTGAAACGTATAGATGCGATGCCTTTTGATCCAGAACAAAGAAAGAACAGTGTTCTTCTGGAAGGAGCTTCGCAGTATAAGATTGTGGTACGAGGCGCTCCAGAAGCAGTCATTGCTCAGTCTAATGATATGGATTTGTATACAACTAAGGCGTTGATGGATTGGGTCGCTCAAGCTGGAAAGAAAGGGGAAAGAGTTTTGGCAGTTGCTGAGCGTACTTTTTCTAGCCGACCAACATTCCATGAGTACGACCAGGGTCAACTGAGGTTTTTGGGACTGATTTCGTTTTCCGATACTTTGAAGAAGGATGTAAAGGAAACTCTGAAAAAAGCGAAGCGTATGAATGTGCAGGTCAAGATTTTGACCGGTGATAGCCCGGAAGTTTCTGGTGCGGTTGGATACGCGGTGGGGCTTATTTCAGATCCGACAAAAGTGTACACCGGAAAACAACTCGATGAAATGTCATACGAGAAAAAGCGAGAAGCTATTTTTGAGGGAGTAGTGTTTGCTCGTGTCTCTCCAAGACAGAAGTATGAGATTATCAAAGTGCTTCAGGAAAAACAAGAAGTAGGATTTCTTGGAGAAGGTATCAATGATGCTCCAGCGCTCAAGCTTGCCAATGTCGCTCTTGTGGTACAAGGGGCGTCTGATATTGCACGAGAAGCAGCGGATATTGTTTTGCTTCGGAAGAGTCTGGAAGCAGTTATTGATGGTATTAGTGAAGGAAGGATTATTTTCGGAAATATCTTGAAGTACCTTAAGGTGACCCTGACAGCCAATTTCGGAAATTTTTATTCAGTAGCCCTAGCCTCACTTCTTCTTCCATTTCTTCCGCTCCTTCCTATTCAAATTCTTCTTCTGAATCTTCTCTCAGATTTTCCTATGCTGGCTATTGCTACGGATCATATTGATGACGAGGAACTCGAGAAACCGAAGAATTATCAGGTTCATTCCATTGTGCTTTTGGCTATTTTGTTTGGAGCAGTAAGTTCTATTTTTGACTTCACGTTGTTTAGTATCTTTTCGAAAGTTTCTCCCGAGACTATGCAAACCGCCTGGTTTCTCCTGAGTGTCATTACTGAAATAGTCCTTATCTTCTCTCTTCGTTCTCGTTTTTCATTTTTCCGTGCAAAGCGAGCTTCACTCCCGCTCATTGTACTTTCGGGTATTATTCTCGTAATTGTTCTTGCGCTGCCGTTTACTGCACTTGCTCCTGCGCTTCATTTTGTACGACCAGATGGGTTCTTGATTCTGGTAGTAGCGATCCTTTCGGTAACATACTTCTTGGCTACAGAAGC